>DAIBYH010000001.1 GCA_027424065.1 Candidatus Parcubacteria bacterium
AAGACCGAGGAGGATGTCCGATGGGCCGTCCGGGAGGCAGCCGAGAACAACCTTCCTGTCTTCGTTCTCGGCGGCGGAACGAATCTCCTGCTTGATGACCGCGGCGTACGCGGCCTGGTCCTCAAGATCGGCATCTCCGACATAAAAACAAAAGGGCTCCTGCTCTCCGCCGGAGCAGGCACTTCCATGGACCGTCTTGCCGTCTTCGCGGCAAAACATTCGCTTGCCGGACTGGAATGGGCCGGCGGCCTTCCCGGCACGCTCGGCGGCGCGGTCCGCGGCAATGCCGGCTGCTTCGGCGGCGAGATCAAGGATGCCATCCGGAGCGTGCGGAGCGTGCGGATAGCGACCGGCCGCATCATCATTCGCAGCGCGAAGAAATGCCGCTTCGGCTACCGCGACAGCGTTTTCAAGCGCCGCCCCGGCGAGATCATTATCAGTGCAACTTTCCGGATGCGGCCGGGAGCATCCAGGGAACTTTCCGCAAAGCTCCGCGCGGAACGAAAATGGCGCGCAGAACATCATCCCCTGGAATATCCGAGCGCCGGCAGCGTCTTCAAGAATGTGCCGCTCGCGCGGATCGCAAAACCCGGGAGTCCGCGCTACCGCCGCGCATTGAAGGACGGCGCCATCACGTATCGCGGATCCCGTTTCTCCGTGAAAACCGACCCCGCACCCGTCATTGCCGCCGCAAAGCTTATCGGAGAAAGCGGGCTTCAGGGCGCACGGCGGGGCGGCGCCCTGGTCTCCCCGAAGCATACGAACTTCGTCGTAAACGCAGGCGGAGCGACGGCGAAGGACGTCCGCGGGCTTATCGCGCGCATCAAGGCAACGGTCCACCGAAAATTCGGGATCACGCTCGAGGAGGAAATCCAGGTTGTTTCGTGGTAATATGAAAAAAAGGTCACTGCATCATCACGATCATGAACATCATCACGAAAACCGACATTGAACTTACGCCGTCGCTCGCATCGTACCTTGAAAAGAAATTCTCGCAGCTCGATAAATTTGTCGCGGCCGTCGCGAAAATGAATCCCTCAGAACTGAAGATCGAGATCAAGCGCACCACGAAGCACCATCGCAAAGGCGACGTATATCACGTCGTCGCGGCATTCCGCACCGCAAAGGTCAGTCTTCGCGCCGACGCAGAAGCGGACGACGTTCTCGCCGCCATTGACGCCGCGAAGGATACGCTCCGGAAAGAGATCGAGAACTATAAAGAATATGAGGACGAGAAATCGAAATAGCACCCATGGAGACCGAAGATACAACGCTTGAACTTTTTTTGCGCGACCGCATCAAGGATAAAGGGATCACCCTGAAAAAACTTTCGGACCTTTCCGGCGTCTCGATCAATCACATCGAGAACATGCTGCGGGGCGACTTCGAACACGTTCCTCCGATGCCCTATTTCCGCGGCTACCTGATCCGCATCGGCGCCGTGCTCGATTTCGACGGAGAGGCCTGGTGGCTCAAGATCAAACGGGAAGAGGGCGTGCGCAAGTCCGGACCGACGGACGCGCTTCCCCGCAACCGGTTCGCCCGCACCTCCCGCGCGCGGTCGCTCGTGATCTGGGGGACCGCCGCCGTGTTTCTCGTGCTCATCCTGATCCTTGCCCTGCCGCATATTGTCGGCGAACCAGGGATCACGATCGCTGTTCCGGGCAGCAATCCCTATGCGACCACCTCCGATACCATCGTCATCCAGGGCACGGCGAAAAACGCCGACTCGGTCTATGTGAACGGCGACGAAGCGACCATTGCGAGCGACGGCTCTTGGCAGCAGACGGTCCTTCTCCAGGGCGGCATGAACACATTCGATATTTCAGCGAAAAAATTCCTCGGCGGCACGGCAAATCTCGTTGAACAGATCATCTATAATCCGCCGGCGATAACGACCCCCGCAACCTCCACGCAACCCACCGCAACAACGACGCCGGCAACCAGCACAAAGCCATAAAAACTCCTCGGCAAGCTTGGTGTCATACAGAGTCCTTCGACGAGGCTCAGGATAAACTTCGCGAAGCATCCTTTCCTCTCGGTCATCCCGAGACGGAGCCGAGGGATGACAGGAAAACATTGTCATGCAGCGTCCCGCCGCTGAGGCGGAGACTTTTTTGCTTCCGAGAGCCCATTTTTCTTCATATTTTTTTAATGACTTCTCTGGTATAATTGGGCTATGAAAAATACCAAAAAGGCGAAGGGTAGCGGAAAAGAGAAATCCTCTTCGGCAAAAGAAGGGCACGCGGTGAGCGATAAGCAGTTGAACGATCTTCTCTCTTCTCTCCAGGAAAAGTTCGGGGAGGGATCCATTATGCGGCTCGGCGAGGTCAGCAAGGTGGACGTCTCGGTCGTCCCTACGGGATCATTCTCGCTCGACCTTGCGCTTGGCGTGGGCGGCCTGCCGCGCGGCAGGATCGTGGAGATCTTTGGCCCGGAATCGAGCGGTAAGACAACGCTCGCCCTGAACGTCGTCGCCCAGGCTCAGAAGATGGGCGGCAAGGCGGCATTTATCGATGCCGAGCACGCCATGGACCCGGAATATGCAAAGAAGCTCGGCGTCGACGTGAATGAGCTCCTGATCTCCCAGCCGGACAGCGGCGAGGAAGCACTGAATATCCTGGAAAGCCTCGTGCGTTCGGGTATGATCGCGGTCGTGGTCGTGGATTCCGTTGCAGCACTGACGCCGAAGGCCGAACTTGAGGGAGAGATGGGAGAGCAGCACGTGGGCCGCCAGGCGCGCATGATGGGCCAGGCGCTCCGGAAACTCACCGCGATCGCCGCCGGAACGCAAACGATGGTCATTTTTATCAACCAGATCCGCATGAAGATCGGCGTGATGTTCGGAAACCCCGAGACAACGCCGGGCGGGCGGGCACTTCCCTTTGCGGCATCCGTACGCATTGATATTCGCCGCATCGCACAGGTAAAGAAAGGCGAAAATATCATCGGAAATCGCGTTAAGGCAAAAGTGGTTAAAAATAAGGTCGCCGCGCCGTTCAAATCGGCTGAATTCGATATTCTCTTCAGCCAGGGCATCTCCTATGAAAGCGACGTCCTGAACGCCGCCGTCAATCGCGGCGTCGTCAAAAAAGCCGGATCCAGTTTCTCTTTTGAGAGCGAAAAATTGGGCGTCGGATTTGATGCGGCGCGTCTCAAGCTCAAAGAAAATCCCGAACTGATGGGCCGGATCAAGGAAAAGATCGTTGCATCGCTCGACTCCGGAGAAGGAGAATCCGGAGCGGAAGGAGGCGACGCCGCGGACGCCGAATAAGGAATGACAATAAATCCCGCCTTGGCGGGATTTATTTCTTGAGCACCAACTGATTCACGAAATACAGCGCTATCGCGAGAATAATGAGAGCCAGTACGATGATCGCGATCGTCATCATGAGTCCGGCTGCGGCGTGCGGTTTTTTTTCGGATGCCGCAGCGATCTTCACGTTCTGATACTTCGGCAGTCCGCCGCCGCTCTGCGCGATGGAGGCGAGATCGGACTTCAGCGTCCGCACCTTCACCTCCTGCGGCGGAGGCGGTGCGGTCGGAAGCACCTGGGATGCGAGATCGGTATTGGCCATATCCCCAGTGTACCACAGATCGCGCAACGCGCCCCAGAACCCGCCTCAAAACGAGCTCTACGACTCGGCAAGCTGCTTGATGGAGAGCCTGACCTTGCCGTCCTCGGAGCTGATGACCTTCGCCCTGACAAAATCGCCCAGCTTCACGACGTCTTCCACATTCTTCACGAAGCCGTTCCTGAGTTCCGAAACATGGATCATGCCGTCCTTGCCTCCGCCGAGGTCAACGATCGCGCCGAACTCCAGGATCTTGACGATATTCCCTTCGACGACGTCCCCCACCTTGAACTCACGCGTGAGAGCCGCGATCGCCGTTGCGGCCGCGGCCACCTTCGCATGATCGGTGCCGGAAACGAATACGCCGCCGTCCTCTTCGACGTCAATGCCGGAAAGCGAATACTTCTCCACAAGACCGTTGATGGTCTTGCCGCCGGGTCCGATCAGGAGCCCGATCTTCTCCACCGGGATCCGAAGCTGCTGAATGGCCGGAACGAACGGCGAAAGTTCCTTGCGGGGTTCGGGCAACGTCGCCGAGAGCACCTTCAGGATCTCAAGCCGCGCCTTGCGGGTCTGCGCGAACGCCTTTTCGAGGATCTCGATCGTCAGACCATCCACCTTCACGTCCATCTGCATGCCGGTCACGCCGTCAACGGTTCCCGCGATCTTCAGATCCATGTCGCCGTGGTGGTCTTCGGGACCCTGAATGTCGGTCAATACTTTATAGTTCGTAACGTCGCTCATCATGAGTCCCATGGCAACGCCGGCAACGAGCTTCTTCAACGGAACGCCCGCATCCATCATGGAGAGCGATGCGGCACAGATGGTCGCCTGCGATGAAGAACCGTTGGACGACATGATCTCCGAAACGACGCGGATCGTGTACGGAAACTCTTCCTTGCTCGGAATGAGCCGTTCAAGCGACTTGCGCGCCAGATTACCGTGACCGATCTCGCGCCGGCCCGGCCCGCGGAAGTTGCCGATCTCGCCGACCGAGAACGGCGGGAAATTGTAGTGCAGCATGAAGCGCCGTTTCCCGTTCGTTTCCATGGTCTCGATAAGCTGTTCCGCGCCCGGCGCCGCGAGGGTTGTCACGGCGAGCGCCTGCGTGTTACCGCGGCGGAAGAGCGACGATCCATGCGTGCGCGAGAACAATCCGACCTCTGCATCGAGCGGACGAAGCTCGTCGAGCTTTCGGCCGTCCGGACGGCGCTCATGTTCAAGAACGTTCTTGTGCACGAGATCGTTGATGGCGTCCTCAAAGAGAAAATCAACGGCCTTCCAGTTCACTTTCTTGCCTTGATCCTCGAAGGTCTCCTTGACGTGGAGATTGAGCGCGGTCTTCAGTTTTCCGATCTCGCTCTGCTGCTCCATCTTCGTCGGATGATATACCGCAGCCTCAAGCTTGCCGTCAATGAACGATGTGACGGCGGCAACGAGCTCCGGATCGGGCTCCGCAAGCGCAACCACGGCTTTTTCCTTGCCGATCTCCTTGCGGATACGCTCCTGGAAATCAACCAGCTGATTCACGGCCTCCTGGGCCTTCTTGAATCCCGAAATGACATCTTCCTCCCGGGCATCCAGACCGCCGAGCTCGATCATGTTGATCCTGTCTTTTGAGCCGGAAACGAACGCGTCAAAGATCGGCAAATTGGCCGCTACATAGGAATTGTCAGGGTTGATCTTGAAGCCGTCCTGCCATGAGGCAATGCGAACGCCGGCGACCGGACCGTTCCACGGGATATCCGAGATAAGGAGCGCCGTTGACGCACCTATGAGTCCCACGAACTCCGGATCGTTCTCTTCGTCGATCTGAAGCACGGTCATGACGACCTGGATCTCGCGGCGCATACGGTCATTAAAGAGCGGGCGGATCGTACGGTCCACGAGCCGTCCTGCAAGGACCGCCTCTTCGGACGCCTTGCCCTCGCGGCGCACGTAGCGGCTGCCGATGATCTTTCCTGAAGCATAGAAACGCTCTTCGTAATCCACCTTCAGTGGCATATAGTCGATATCCGCATCACGCCGCCCCATGACGACGGTCGCGAGAACTACCGTCTCGCCATACTTTGCGAGAACTGCGGCGTTCGCCTGTTCAGCGAGCTCCGAGATCTCGAGCGTCAGTTTCTTTCCTGCAATATCTATCGAAAATTCTTTTTTGTTTCTCATAAATGATTGATGAATAATGGTGTCCGTTGCCATCCCGAACTCTGCGAAAGCCGCATCAGTTCGCGCAGAGTTCGAAATGACAACAACGGTTTATTTACTTTCTTGCGCGGATCTTCATGATCGCCCGGGGAATATCCTCGACGCTCACGAAACGGTCCGCGGCCTCCTGCAATTTTGCCGATGCGCTCCGCCGGAATGCGGCGACCTCGACCATGCGCCCGGCTCCCCACTTCAGATAATCGATCAACGGAAGAAAGTCCCCGTCGCCCGTCACAAGAATGACGACGTCGAGCGACGATGCCATGCGGATCGCATCAACCGCCATGCCGACGTCCCAGTCCGCCTTTTTCGCTCCGTCGGCCCAGATCTGCAGATCCTTCATGCGCAGTTCGAGGCCGGCCTTCTCGAGCGCCTCAAAGAAGGAACTTTCCGCCGACGCTTCGCTGGTCGCAGTCTGTTTCGGCCGGGTAGCGGGAATGTCAACGACGCCCTCGCTCTTCACGACGTAGGCAAGCGCCCGGATCAGCTGCCGTTCACCGACGAGGTGCCGGATCAGCTCCTCATAGTTCACCCTCCCGTGATACAGATTTTTCGCGGAATGGTAGAGATTCTGCACGTCAACAAAAATACCGACCCGTTGATTGGGATATTGTGCTGGAGATTTCATGTGATAGTGATGACTCGCGCGAGGCGGACCGTCATCTCGAGCTTTATGCAGGATCCCGCGGATCCCGCGCAAGGCTCGGAATGACAACTCTCCGCCTGGTAAGGTTATAAGGTTCGACGTTTGCTACCGCTTGAGATCAAGCTTCTTGATGATCTTTTCATACGCGGACGGCTCCTTCTTCTTGAGATAGGTCAAGAGCTTTCTGCGGCTCGAGACCATTTTCAGGAGACCGCGGCGGGAATGATTGTCCTTTGGGTTCTTCTTGAGGTGCGCCGCAAGCTCGTCGATCTGGCGCGAAACCAGGGCGACCTGCACATCGGCGGAACCCGTATCTTTCTCGTGTTTCTGGAATTCTCCCGCAATGCGGGACTTCACTCGTTTGGTAAGCATGTTCGTATAATACAGGATATTGCGGAAAATTGCAACTATTCCGCGGAAATACCGAAAATCCGTTCCGCATTTTGACGGATCTGAAGCGCCATTTCCTCCCCGGAAAGACCCTTCAGAGCGGCAAGCCGCTGGACCACGTGGATCACATAAGCCGGCTCATTCCGCTTTCCCCGGCAGGGTACCGGTGCAACGTACGGAGCATCGGTCTCCGAAAGGATCCTGTCCGGCGGCAAAAAACCGATCAATTCGTCATAGTCCCCCGCCGTCCTTCCCTTTCTCGGCGGAAAGGTCACGGCACCGCCGAATGTAAAGGAAAAACCGAGCTCTAAAAGCTGCCGTGCGTCCTCAATAGTCCCCGTGAAGAAATGGATGACGCCCGGAGCGGGCAGCGCAGACAAAGTTGCGCGATGGTCCTTCAGGATGCCGATCAGCTCGGGGAATGCCGCGCGGCAATGAACGACCAGCGGCTTTCGCACCTCTGCAGCAAGGGCGATCTGGGCGAGGAATGCGTCGGTCTGACGCCGGACCTCCGCGACCCGATCGGCCCCCTCGCTCATATGAAAAAAGTCGAGTCCGCACTCCCCGATGGCGACGGTCTTCGGATCGTGCGCCAATTCCCGATAGTACGCCGCATCAAAGATTTCTCCCTGCGAATCATCTCCGCCCAGCTCGTCCGCATCGGCGAACGAAGGACCGGTATGCGTCGGATGCAGTCCGACGGCGGCAAAAACACCCTCATGTGCGCGGGCAAGATCCACGGCGGCACGGGAGGTCGTACGCTCCGTCCCCGCATTGATGAACCGAACCCCCGCATCCCGCGCGCGCCGGATCACGTCGTCGCGATCGGCGTCAAAGGCCGCAAATTGGACATGCGTATGTGCGTCAAAAAAAGTATCCATCACTGCGATGCCCCGTCAAAGTCCTCCCGGTCATCCGAAACATCCTTGATATCCTTCAGATCGAATCCGGCGCGGCGTTCCTTTTCGCGCTCTTCGGCAGTGGCCTTCCGCAGGCCGACGCTCACTGCGTTGTCGAATTTGAGCGCGACAACCTTCACGCGGCGAAGCAGCTTCACCAACATGCCATTCAGGGCGATATCTATCTTCTCCGGCAACTTCGATCTTGCCCAGCGATCGAGAAATGTTTCCTTAGTCCCTGCTTCTTCGGCAACGCGCGGCAACGCGCGCACCATGACATAGAGCATGGCGCCGATGGCAAGCAGGAGCAATATCGTGAAAATATACATCTTTGACAGTATAACAATCGCGCTGATTTTGGGAAAGCTGCCCTGATAGCAAAAACCCCTCCGGCCGGAAGGGTCATGGGCAGGATTTTAGACGGATTCTACGCCTCCATGCGGGAGAACTCCTTGATGGCAACTTTTTCTCCTGTCTTTGCGATGACCTCGTTCACGAGATCCTGGATCGTCCTTGACTCATCCTTGATATACGGCTGGGCAAGCAGTTCCTCGACATCCTTCGGTCCCGCTGCCGCGATCTGCATGGTAAGCTCGTGCGCCAGCTCCTGGAACGGCTCCGAACGGACGACGAAATCCGTCTCTGCGCGAAGATTCAACAGAACGCCGATGCGGCCGTTATGGAGATAGGAACGGATAAGTCCCGCACCCGTCTCGCGATCGGCACGCTTCTCGGCCTTGGAAAAACCTTTTTCGCGAATGATCGCAATTGCTTTATCAAAATCGCCGGACGACTCCTGGAGGGCCCGGAAACAATCCATAACGCCCGCCCCGGTAACTTCCCGGAGCTTCTGTACCGCCTCCGATGAATTCTTGTCTGCCATGAAAATTATTCTTTGGATGACGCTTCTTCTTTGACCTCCTGCGCCTTTGCCGTCGCGCGTTCGGCGATCCCCTCCCGAATGGCCTTTTCCACGTTCCCGAGGAACCAGGAAACGCTCATGCGGGCCTTATCATTGCCGGGAACCAGATAATCGATGACGTCCGGATCCGCATCAACATTAGCATATGCGACAACCGGTATATTCCTGATATTCGCTTCGCGGACCGCGGTAATGTGGAGATTCGGATCGACCACGACGAGAAGATCCGGTTCGCGCGGCATCGCCTCCAGGCCGCCCATCAGCTCTTCGAGGCGCTTCACTTCGCGCTCCATTTCAAGACGCTCCTTCTTTGTATACTTCTCAAGAGCTCCGGAGGCGAGGTCCGCACGCAGCTTACGGAGATGCTCCACGCGGCGGCTTATGATCTTGAAATTCGTGAGCGTTCCGCCGACCCAGCGCAGCATGACGTACGGCAGCGAAAACTCTTTGGCGAGCCGCTCAATGCCGGAATCGGCAGCGGGCGAGGTTCCCACAAGGAGCGGCATGCCGCCGTGACGAACCTTCTCCTTAATGAAGCCCATCGCCTTTTCGAGGTGCTCTCCGGTCTTCTGAAGATTGATGATCTCAATACCGCCGCGGTTCGAGAGCACGAACTCGCGCATCTTCGGATTCGTCTTGCTTTTCTTGCGTCCGTAAAAAACGCCCGCATCGATCATCTCGCGGGATCCCTCGGCGGGATAGACGCTCTCCTGTTTTTCCGTCGTCATATCGTTCGACATTATGGAACAGAGTATAGCAGATACGGCCTCCGAATGCAACTGGAACGGCCGGCGAGGTTGCGGAAGTGTCGAAAATTCATTATGCTCACAGAGAACTTTCACCGGCGCCGCCATCGTCTAGCCCGGTCCAGGACATCGCCCTTTCACGGCGGTAACGCGGGTTCAAATCCCGCTGGCGGTACGATAACGTTTTCTCAATATCCCGCAGCGGGATTCGAAAGCACGAAAAATAACTCTTGCAAAATAAATAGCGGGTCGGAGGCTTCGGCTCCGACCCGCTTTGGGTACTGTTGCTTTTAGTTTTTGTCCAGGTAGATTACAGGGATGGTGACCTCAAGGAAGTTTGCCTCGTAGAACGAGGTGACTGCCTTGCTCATCAATTCAAAAAAGTTGAAGGGTAGCCTGATGAATCTCAGGACGTCGCAGATGTCATCGCCGCGATCGCCTATGCGCCCATCAGCTTTGCACCACATTGCTTTTTCTACCATCTTGCTCACTTTGGCAAAATCTTTCCGATCTTTGTCCTCGCTGCACAGCAAGAGGTAGGGTCCCTTGGGATGGCGGGGAACATGGACGGCCGTATAGCGTTTCCCGGCCTTACTGGTAAATTTCACCCAAACGGGTCCTATCTCCAGATCTGAGATCTTCAGATGAGGCAGGTCTCGAGATGTAATATTTTCAAGGGCTGTGGCTGACATTTTCTGTCTCCTGGTTGAAATTGAAAACCTGTACCGATTTTTTTATAACAGAAAGATAGGAAAAAGTCAATACAACGTTTTTACCCCGCCGTAGCTGATCTTTTCGTTCTCAGCGGATAACGCCCCCGCCGATCATCTCCGGATATTTCCCGCGCGCAGCATAACAAACCGCCGATTGTCCGGGCGCCACGAATCTCTGCGGCTCGGCAAAACGCAGCACGGCGATTCCCCTTTCCCTGATCGTGAGCAATGCCTTCGCAAGCGGCTGGCGATAACGGACCCGCGCCTTTACCGGAATGGCCGTTCCGGCCGGATACCGGCGAAGGAATGTCTGGTCGATCACATGAAAATCGGCGAGCTCTATTTCACTGCGGTAGAGCGCCGGATGATCGCTCCCTTCAGCGAGAACGACGGTATTCGTCGCAGCATCCTTTCCGGCGACATAGAACGGTTTTCGCGCCGTTCTTCCGGATTTCGGAAATGCGAAATCAGCGGCAATGTGCCGTTCGCCGATCGTGTAGAACTCCGAACCATAGTGTTCGCCGATCGCCTCGCCCTCCACGGTGCGGAGCGCGCCGCGATGTTCGGGTATGTGCTGTTTTAAAAAATCAAAAAGGTCCACCATGCCGAGAAAACAGATTCCCTGGGAATCCTTCTTCTCCGCCGTCGGCAATCCCCCCTTCCGCGCGATCTCGCGGATCTCGGGCTTCCGATGATCGCCGATCGGAAACAGGCAATGCTGCAGATCAGCAGATGCGAGCGTCCAGAGAAAATAGGACTGGTCCTTTTTTTCGTCTTTCGCCGAGAACAGCTTGCCGTCCTTCAGGCGGACGTAGTGCCCGGTCGCGACGTAATCCGCCCCCATGGCGCGCGCGCGGTCAAAAAAGAGACCGAATTTGATCTCCTTGTTGCACATGACGTCGGGATTCGGCGTGATGCCGTTCCGGTAGCCGTCGATCATGTATTGCACCACGCGCTTTTTATATTCCTCTTCGAAATCCCAAACATAGAACGGAATGCCGATCCGCTCCGCGGCACGGCGCGCATCCTGCGCATCGCGCTCCGCGCACCCGTCCAGATTGTAGGAACGAATGAAGACGCCGACCGTATCATAGCCGCGTTTTTTAAGCAGCAAGGCCGCAACGGAGCTATCCACCCCTCCGGACATACCGACAAAAACAAGCTTTGATTTTTCAGAAACGCTGGCTCGGCCCGCGGAGCTGCTGCGGCGAAGGCGGACTTGCCCCGCGAAGCCCTTTGGGCGAAGTGAGGCTTGCCCCGCGGAGCCCTTTGGGCGAAGTGGGGACATACCGACAAAAACCATTGGTTTTGACCTCTTTTTCATAGGGTTAATTCTCTGCCTTGTCCCTTTCTTTTATCTTACGCCTCCCGCGAGCGCAAGCGGAAACGAAAAACCCGGGCAGCGCCCGGGAGAACCGCACGGCCGGACGCGAGCTATACCCGCTCTACGTATTCGCCGGTCTGCGTATTGATGCGGATCGTCTCGCCCTCGTTGATGAACAGCGGGACATTCACTTTCGCACCGCCCTCGATGGTGACCTGCTTGGTCCCGCCCTGGGCCGTGTTGCCGCGGATCGCCGGAGGCGCCTCGACAACCTTGAACTCCATCTTGATGGGAATATCCACCTTGATGACCTTGTCATCGAACACCATGGTCATCACCTTTGTATTCGGTTTCAAAAAACGTCCCTGATTGCCAAGAAGCTCGGTGTCCAACGCAAATCGATTCCGGGGATTTCCCTCTTCATGGAACCAGTACTCTCCCTTGCTCTCATAGATGAACATCGCGCTCTTCCGCTCGATCTCCGCCTCCTCAAAAAAATCGCTTGCCTGGAAGTTGCGGTCAAGGATCTTCCCCGTGATCAGGTTGCGGATCTTGGTCTGCACGACGGCCTTCCGCTGCTGCATACGGAGAAAATGCGTCTCGAGCACCTCATAGGGCGCTCCGTCCATAATAAACAAAACTCCTTTCGTAAGGTCGGTATAGGCAAGTGACATAGCAGCACCATAATACCAAAAAGGCTGTCGGGGTGCAACCCGACAGCCTTCGGATACTGAACCGTCCGGATCCTATGCCTCGACCGAAGACTCCGGGCGCGGACCGCGCATGCCGCCTTCCGGCTCCTCGATCTTCAGATTAACGCGGGCATTGTTCTTGACGCCAACGATCTTAAGGAGTGACCGGATCGCCTTCGCGGTCGTGCCCTGTCGGCCGACCACCTGGCCCATATCGAGAGCGTTCACGCGGAGCGTGAGCAGCACTCCCATTTCATCGACCTTGCGGTCGACATTCACATCATCCGGATGATCGACCAGCGATTTTACGAGATATTCAAGGAATTCCTGGTCTGTCGTCTGCGAATTCGTCATTTCTTTCGGTATCAGATTTTCAGTTTCGACCTTTGCGCGGCAACGACAAGGTGACACAGCCATTATTGCGGATCTCCCGAAAAAAGCAACTGGGCCGAAGTCGGACATCGCGGCGATGTCCGACTTCAACACAAGGCCGAGAGAGGCTACTTCTTCAAGATCTCGCGGAACACTTCCGGAGAAAGCTCCACGCGCGCCGTGCTCTGCAGGCGCTCTTTGCCACGCTGCTGCTTTCGCCACAACTTCATCTTTCGGGTGCGATCGCCGCCGTTCTTTCCGAAATTGCCGAGCTCTTTCTTCATGGCAGTGATCGTTTCGCGCGCGATGATGCGGCCGAGCGAGCGCGCCTGGATCGCCTGCGAAAACTGCTCCTTCGGCAGAAGCTCTTTCAGGCGCTCTACGGTCTTCCGCCCTTCGGACTCAAGGTCCTTCCGGGGAACGATCCGGGTCAGCGCCGGAACCACTTCGTTCACGATGAGGATCTCCAGCTTTTCAACCTCCGACTCGCGCTCGTCGGCGACCTCGTAAGTGAACGAGGCATAGCCCTGCGACACCGATTTCAGGCGGTCATCAAAATCGCGGATCAGCTCGCGGAGCGGCATCATTGCCTCGATGAGAAGACTCTCGCCGATGGCGGAAACATGCACCACTTCAATATCAAAGACCGTTTGGAGACCGAGCACGGAGCTCAGATATTCCTTCGGGGCCAGGATTTCAAGTGCCACGATCGGCTCCCACACCTTTTCGGGATGGTCCGGAAAATCCTGCGGCTGTTTGATGGTGCTCGTCACTCCCTGGTTCCGAACCCGATATGCGATGGACGGAAAGCTTGTGAGAAATTCAAGATGATATTCCCGCGTGAGCCGGCTCGCCGTGATCTCGAAATGAAGCTGCCCCAGAAAACCGACCTTCAGGCCGCGGCCGAGCGCTTCGTTCGCATCCGGCTCAAAGGCAAGCGCGGCATCGTTCAGACGCAGCTTTTCAAAGGCACGCTTGAGATCGTCGAATTTCGTCGCGCCGTCGGGATAGAACGATATGAAAACGACCGGGCCCGGTTCGCGGTAGCCCGGCAACGCCAATTTTTCCGATTCGCGGATCGGCGCATCGGCAGTAACGCCGGCAATGACGGTATCGCCGATCTTCACGAGCGCCGGATCCTTGAGGCCTGTCGCAATGTAGCCGATCTCGCCGCGCATGATCTCCGGAGCAACCTGCAGGTCCGGCGAAAAGTAGCCGACCTCCTTCGGCTTGAACCGCGCGCCGGACGCGATGAATTCCATATCCTCAACGCGGAACGATCCGTCGAACGAGCGGACGAAGGCGATGATCCCTTTGTGATCATCATAGAGCGAATCAAAAACAAGTGCGCGCGATATGCCCGCAGGGACCGCAGCTGAAGAAGCGGCTCCCGCGCCCACCTTCGGCGCTCCGGGTGGCGGAACCATGCGAACCACGGCATCCAGAAGCTCGCGCGCGCCGGCGCCGGTCTTTGCGGAAACGCGGAAGACGCTTTCCTTAGGAACGCCGAGAAGCTCCGACGTCGCAGCAACGATATCTTCGATATGCGCCGCAGGAAGGTCTATCTTGTTCACGGCCGGGATGATGACGAGGCCCGCCTTTTGTGCTGCACGAAGATTGGAGAGCGTCTGCGCCTGGATCCCCTTGGTCCCGTCGATCAGGAGAATGGCTCCTTCGACGGCCGCGAGCGCGCGCGATACTTCGTAAGAAAAATCCGAATGTCCCGGCGTGTCGATCAGATTGAGAATAAATTTATTTTTCTGATCGCTGATCGCTGATCGCTGATCATCCTGAACTGCATACCGCATGCGTACCGGCGCCATCTTGATCGTGATGCCGCGTTCGCGCTCGAGCGGAAGCCGATCCAAATACTGGGCGCGCATGGAACGTTCCGGTACGGTTCCGGTGATCTCTAAAAACCGGTCTGCCAGCGTGGACTTTCCGGAATCAATATGCGCAATAATGACGAAGTTCCTGATGTTTTCCATGTCGTTCAAAATTCCCGGCATTCCGCGGACCGGGCTCCGCCATGGCCACAGCATACCCCAGGGAAAAACAAATAAAAAGGGCGCGTCCGGAGATCCGGAAGCGCCCTTTGTCGCGAAAGATCTCGCGGCGGTCAGTGCAGGCCATGCATGCAATCGCAGACCTGGGCGACCGCTTTCTTTGCGACTGCTTCGGCGGAAGACTGGAAGTACTGGTCCTCCTTCTTCTCATCGCCGAAATACGCCCTGGCCGGCTTGCTGCCATCCACGAGGCTCGCGGCGGCAGCGATACTGCCATTGTCGGCGCTGAAGTTCAGCGCCACAAGGCGGCCATCCTGGAATTCGGCCGATCCGGTGAACGTTGCGCCATCGGGCGAACTCCGTGCGCCGCGCGCATAGAGTTCGTGGAGGATGGCATCCTCGACAAATCCGTTGCGATCACCGTCGATCGTAACCTCCTTCACCTTCAGACCCGAGAGATCGCACCGCGCAGGCTTCTTGTGCCCGCAACCGACGACCAGCATCAGCGCAATGCACGCCGCAAAAACCTTCATGACTTCCTCCTCTCCGGTTTTTTATGTGGCCGGCCACAAATTATCCGGTTTAATTTATAACCTAAAAATTGATAAAAGTCAATGATTCGTGCGGCATGAAGCGGGCGAGAGGGGCCACGTCCGCCCCTTTGTCATTCCGAGGCTGAGCCGAGGAATCCTGTCCGTGGACAAAAGAAAAGATGCTTCGCTGCGCTCTGCATGACAGGAAAAACGGGAAGGGATCCCTCGGCAAACTTGGGATGGCAACGCTTCACAGACGCCCCCTCCCCTATTGCTGCGATCCGGGGATCTTTTCGAGGGTAAGATCCACGACCATGCGGCCCGGCATCGTGCTTGACTGGTAGGTCCACGACGGCAGATTCGTTTCCGCAAACTCATAGCCGAGCGGCGCATCCACCTCGAAGGAATAGTTCCGGTTTGTCCCGGGCTGCCGCTCGAAAACGAACTGATACGCGACGCCCGGTGCGGGCGGCGTGAACGCCTGGTGCGCATATTCGAATGAAAGCTTCGTTTCGGCGCCCGGACCGACAACCGACCAGGTTGCAAACACCATCTTCCCGTTCTCCTGATGCTCCGTCACGGCAGGATAACTGAAGAGCGGTTGGGCGCCGGCCTCGAGCGAAGACACCAGCGGATCGGTGGTATAACCGTTCGCTGCATAGTTCGTCTTCGGCACGATCCGCAAAGAAACGCCGCCGCTCTCATTCGTCAGCATGCCATCTGGCGGAACAAAGATCTGGAGGTAGACCTGATTCTTCACGCGATACCACCAATACGGACTGGTATTGGCGCCGTTCTTCCGATCGATCAAGAGATTGTCCGTCATTGTTCCGTCCGCGCCGATCTGATCGCTCCAGGTGATATTTTCCGTGACGGCGTAATCCGACTTCCCGCCGTTCACGTTCGCATCAACAACAGCAAGGTAATCTCCGTTGAAATTCTGCGGCAGCGCATAGACGTCGCCCGCTGCGCCGACCGTCTTCAGGAAACTTTCTATGTCGGGATTGCTTGCGTATGCCATGATGTCGCGCTCGCCGACCCAGCTCTCGGCCATGCCAATGATCGCCTGCTTTTCCGCCTCCGTGAGAGACGAAAGCTTCGCAGAAAGCTGCGTCATGAGATCGCGGAGGATCTTCTTCGGATAGGTCGCCGACGAGGCCTGGCCCGCCTGCACGATCTTCTGGATCTCCGGCATGAAATTGCTCGACGTGAACGCGGTCTTCGTACTGGAGACGGTGATCGGGCCGGTCACTGAAAGCAGGTCCTGGATCACCTTCGGCGAAACAGCGATGGCGGCGTCGAAGTACGGTGCAGCGGACGATGCCGCCGGAGACGAGCTCGCGGAAAGCGCCGTGCCGCTCGCCATATAAAGACCGGATTCGTTGAAGAACGCGAGCGTCTTGGATGCGGAGGTCGGGAAGTCAAAGAACCAATTCGCGTTGTCAGGCAGCCAGCGGACAACTTCAAGCTGGAGCGGCTTCGGAGGAACGATCTTCGGCGCGAAGGTCGCATCGACGTCCGTAACATCGTGGACCGAGACATTCGTCACGGCGCCATTTTCGATCGTCACGTCTGCGTAGCTTCCGAGAAAACCGCCCGTCGGCCGGAGCTCCGAAGGATTCTGAAGCATCACGAGAATGTGATGCGGCGAAGAGGACGATATCCACGGGATGAACGCGTCCAGAAATTTCTGCGTGATCTCCGATTGCGTCTGCAGCGCAAGATAATTTCCGCCCTGCGCGAGCATTGAACCGAACAGGGGTAACCCGGAGGAGATCTTGCCCGCATCGGTATTAATGGCGGCAAGCGTTGACCGGAGCAGTTTGAGGTGAGACACGAATTCCGGGCCCGACGAGCCCTGCCAGATGCCGAACACGTCCTGCTCCAGCGTGGCGATCTGCTGCGAAAGCTGAATAAATTGCCGGGTCACGTCAGTGAACGCCGTCACCGTTCCGGCGCCGCCCTGATAGAGGAAATCAAGCCACCCCGCGAGAGATCCCAGGCCGTTTGCGTCCTCCGAAAGCAAAGAAAATTTCTGTTCGGCGAGCACTGGATTCCCGCTCGTGAGCGCCGCGACGCCGGCGCGAAAAAGATCCGCCTGATCGGAGAGAGTTCGGGAAACCTTCTGGCGAAGCAGGAAGAACGATACCGCGAAACCGCCGACAAAAAGAATAATGAGACCAAGGACGCCCCACCAAATATGCCGAGGGAGCGCCGAGCGCCCTTCCTCGATCCGTTCATGGCGCCGTATGGACGACGCGGAAAGATTTTTGAAAAATCCCTTTTCCGGAACCAGATTTACCTCCTTCATCTTTTCCGGGGGCAACGGAACAGGAACGTTCTTTTTTTTCTTGCGAGGGAACATCGCTCTCATCTTACGGCCTTACGGCATTATTGTCATCCCGAAAAGATCCGAAAACCCCTCCTATCCTCCCCTAAGATAAGGGGAGGAATTCTCCTCCCTTTCAAGGGAGGAGCGAGAGGAGGGGTCTCTTCACGAGGCCCTATTTCTTCGGTCTCACCAAGAGGAGAGAATTTCCCCTCCCTTTCGAGGGAGGGGTCAGGGGAGGAGGGGCTTTTTCCTTCCCCGGCGGGAGCCCTTCTTTTTTCGTGCCGCGTTTTTTTTCGTGACCCGGGCGACATAATCCGCCAGAAGCCACGAACTTGACTGCACCTTTCCGCCATCGCCGACATTGAAGATCATCTCGCAGCCGATCTCGTTGCAGAGCGGCACTTCGGGAATATTATCCAGTTTCCGGTCGCCGCCGTTCGCAAAGATGTCCGGCCGCAACTCCGCAAGCTCGCGGCACACGCTCATGTCGCTCGGCCGCATCCCGTGCTCCGTGAGAACCACCCGGTCCACGACAGCAAGCGCTTCGATCACCTCTTTGCGTTCTTCCTCGGGCATGAAAATATTGATCTTCTTTGCGCGCAGCCAATTGTCATTGTTCAGGATCACAACAAGCTCGTCGCCGAGCGCCTTTGCTTCGCGGAACATCCTGACATGGCCGACGTGGATGGGATCAAATCCCCCGCTCACCGCCACGACCACCTTTTTCTTCTTTGGAACGATCTTTTTCTTCATAGGATGATTATAACAATTTCTCCTGCCAAAGGCGGGGCCACCTCCTCTAACTCCTCCTTAGAAAAGGAGGAGAATCCCTCCCCTCTCTGAGGGGAGGTTAGGAGGGGTCAAGAACAATGACAATATAAGCATTTTCGGCTATCCTTAACGTCATGTGGAGGCGCGTAAAGTCGTTCCTTTTGGAGAATAAGAGCTCCAAGCAGACGGTGGCAAAGAACACCGTCTGGCTTTCCATCTCAAATTACGGCGGACGGCTCATCAAAGCGGCTATCGTCATCTACGGCGCCCGCGCGCTTGATACTGCAGGCTACGGCGTGTTCTCATACGCCCTCACGCTCGCCGGCTTCCTGTCGCTTTTCCTCGATCCGGGGATCAACTCCATCCTCATGCGCGAGACCGCGAAGGCCTCCGAGGAGGAGCGGATGAAGGTGCTCTCCACGACCTTCGTCATGAAGGCCGCTCTCGTCATATTCGGCATCGCGGTCATCATCTTCGTCGCTCCCTTCTTTTCCACGCTCCCCGGCGCCGCTGCACTTCTGCCCCTCGTCGCCCTCATTCTCTCCTTTGATACCTTCCGCGGCTTCTTCACGGCCCTAATGGACGCCCGCGAAAAAATGGAATGGGACGCAGGGGTCAACCTGCTCACCAATCTCGCCATCGTCGTCTTCGGCTTCATCTTCCTCGCCCTGCACCCGACGGCGAAATCATTCACCTGGGCCTATACGCTCGGTACCGGCATCGGCGCGCTCGCCGCATTTCTCATCGTCTTCCCGTACCTCAAAAAATCCCTGTCCTATTTCTCGTCCGAGCTCATCGGCCCCATCGTCCGTTCCGCTTGGCCGTTCGCCGTCATCGGCGCGCTCGGCATCCTCCTCACGAACACCGACATCCTGATCATCAGCTGGATGCGCTCCGCCTCCGAGGTCGGCATCTACTCGGCCGTCATCCGCATCGTCCAGATCCTCTATATCGTTCCCGGCATCGTCCAGACCGCAACGCTCCCCGTTTTCGCGCGGCTCGCCAAGAAGGACAATGAACGCTTCCGCGCCGGATTTGAGCGAACGCTCGGATTCATTTTCCTTTCATCGGTACCCCTCGCGCTTGGCGGCTTCGTGCTTGGCACCCAGGTCATGACGCTCATTTTCGGCAGCGCCTATGCCACGGGCGGCATGGCGCTCAAAGTGCTCATGGTCAGCATGATCTTTGATTTCCCCGCCTCCATCATCGCCGCGGCGGTCTTCGCCTATGACCATCAAAAGGGACTCATCATCTCTTCGGCCATCGCCGGCGTGGCGAACGTCGCCTTTGACCTTATTCTGATCCCCCGCTTCGGCATCACGGGATCCGCCTTCGCAACGCTCGGCGCGCAGATACTTTCCAACTGGTACCTGTGGCACATGATGAACAAGATCAATCACTTCACCGTCCTGCGCCGCGTCCGGAAGATCGTGCTGGCTGGCGCCGTGATGGGCGTCCTGAGCATTCTCTTCTCTGTCATTCACGTAAATGTACTTGTGAACGTGGCCCTGAGCGCCGGCGCGTACTTCGCGATCCTCGCAATGCTCCGCGAACCGCTGCTTGCCGAAATGAAATCCATCGTCAAAAGCGCATCAACCTCCGCGACGGTGACGGCGTAAGAGAGCCCTCCCCTGACCCCTCCCTCGAAAGGGAAGGGGGAAATTCCCCTTTTTTCCAAGGGCTCGCCGCTCTGGCGAAGCGAGGTTGGGAGCTAAATTCCCTCCCCTTTTCCAAGGGGAGGTGAGGAGGGGTCAGGTAAGATTCCCCTCCGTCGTCCTCCGCGGAGGCGAACATCTGCTCCCCTTCCGTTATGGTCCGCGAAGACGGACCATCCGTGCTTCTGCCGAAGTCGGACATCGCGGCGATGTCCGACTTCAACCCTCTCTTTCGCGCCCGCGTGGACCCTGCGGGATTCGAACCCGTATCGTCGGGTTGGTAAGACCGACATCCTACCGTTAGACGAAGGGCCCGTATCACGCGGGCTCAAAAACTATAACAACGTCAGATTAAAATATCTTAAACAAAAACGGCCCCTAAGGAGCCGTTTTTGCACCAACCCGACGATATTCATCCTGCGATCACAGGATGTCGGTCTTCAAGGTTATGATATATCTTAGCCTGACCATGTCAAATCAGCTTTAATCCTTTTTTAATTCCATAGCCGTGCTTCTGCCGAAGTCGGACATCGCGGCGATGTCCGACTTCAACCCCTGGCGGAGCAAGGAATATCAGGCGGTGTCCGTCCCCAAAAGATATCTCTTCATTCCCTCCAAAAACCGTTCTTTCGTGAATCGCTCCGCGACCGCACGCAGCGCGTT
The DNA here is from genome assembly GCA_027424065.1 of Candidatus Parcubacteria bacterium. Classification (GTDB taxonomy): domain Bacteria; phylum Patescibacteriota; class Minisyncoccia; order UBA6257; family 2-01-FULL-56-20; genus CAJAQL01. The sequence continues at coordinate 20,448 of DAIBYH010000001.1, forward strand.
CTCTGAAAACTTCCGGTATTTATCTTTGTC
>DAIBYH010000002.1 GCA_027424065.1 Candidatus Parcubacteria bacterium
GCCACTCGACGAGCACGACATTCTTCGGATCTGCAAGGATCGCATCGAATCCAAGAATGGCCGCGTCCTCCTCGCGCCGCAGACGATAGGCGTCAAAATGATAGAGAAGTGAGAATTGGTTCTGCCCCGTTGCGCCGCGGCGGACCGGGATCCGATAGCGCCGCATGATCACGAACGTCGGACTGATCGGACGACGGCGTACGCCGAACCCGCGGAACAGCCCCTGCACAAAGGTCGTTTTCCCGGCACCAAGATCACCGCGCAGCGCGAGCACGCGCGCGGCGGCGATCGGCGGCGCGGCACGCAGCGCCGCTGCGACCTCACGCCCGATCTCCCTGGTTTCCTCCGGAGAAAAGCTGTGCACGTTTTTCATCTTTGGTAATAGCGTACCATAAAGCAACGGCAAAAATAACTCCGGCGCAGAGCGACATACCGGAGATCGCAACGGCATCCGGCCCGGAAGCGCCGAGCGGAACGCCGAACGGATACGGCTGATCGGAAATGCCCATCGCGGGAACCGGATCGTTTTTCCTCCCGGGCGTCGGAATGCCCCAGACGAAATTCTGAACGCCGCGCCGCAGGTTTCCGGCCGCTGTTCCGGGAACGCGATTCAAGCTCTCCCCCTCCGGTGCGCTGCCCGCAAAAAACGAAAAGTCCGCTACTGCGCCGGAAGGCGCGTACAGGAAAAGCTCCCCATCGGTATTTTTAAGGGCGAGCTTCGTGATCCGCCGAGGCAGGACAAGCAATCCGCCGGCCGTCATTCTGCCCGAAAGCCGGAAGCGCTTTCCGGTGCCGGTCCCGATCGCCCACCCGGCAAGCGCAAGCGGGCCGCCGTCATTCCGAAGTTCGATAAATTCACCTGCCGCATCGGAACCGGCGGGATTCGGCAGCCATTCATTAATGAACAGCATACCGCCATCGTACCCCGGAAGATATTAAATATTCCTAAAAATCCAAAAGATCTCCGCGGAACCTGTCCCGCAACTATTCCATCCGCGTTGCGGAATAGCTTCTCAGCGACGCAGCGATCCTTTCGATGACCTGATTCTCCAGATCCTGAAGCGCCGGATCAGGAGCGGTGGAATACCGCAGGTCCATCAAAAGGGTCGTTGTCCCGGCCTGCAGCACGAGAATGCGATACGCCGCCGGAACACCGACCATCTCGGAATAAGCGGGATAGCCCGCAAAGGTTGTCGTGCTCTCAATAACGGATCCGCCGGAGCCTAAGCGTTCCGCCATGGTCCGTACGCGCGCAAGAATATCCGTAAAACTGCCCGCTCCGGGAACAACGATCAGGTAGGGCGTGAGGGATTCCGATGATTTTACGATCGCCTCGCCCGCAATGAATGAATCGATCTCGTAATGGGGAGGAAGAACGACGGAGAACGAACCGAGCGTTCCGGTAGGGGCGGCAAGCGGCGTTCCCGGCCGCTGCCAAAGCCCCTGATCGCTCAAGTCCGCGCTCAATTCCGCCGTCAGCTGCTGCGTCGAAACCGAAGACGAAGACGAACGAAGGATGCGCCACACCACGCTTCCCTGCGGACCGGACAAGAAGATCCTGAACACCAGAAATGCGATAATGGCAGGGATCGCAAAGAAGCCGACGACACCCAGAATGATGCTCGCGATCAGAAAACCGCGGCGGCCCGGAGCGGCGGCGGATGCAAGCTCCGGCTTTATGCCGGCAAGATCACGATAGAGAAGATGAATGAAGACAAGCACGAACGGCAGCGCGAGGGCTTCAAATAAAAGCGGCACGATGCCTCCGGCTTCGGCGAAGAGCGGAGATGCCAATCCGGAAAAAACGCCGCCGGCGATCCCGACGATCACCACGGAGAGCGCGTATCTTCCAAAGATCGCCCATCCGTAACCCCGCGCATATTCCCGGCTTTGCGCAAGCGCCGACATGCCGCGCCGATCTTCAATGATAACGATATAGGTCCCGAAAAGCAGCCAGGTACCAATGATAAGCCCCGGGACGATCAGCATGACGATGCCGCCAAGCACTGCCGCATAGGTCAGCAACCCGACCCAGAAAAGCGGAAAAACGATCCGCAGACCGTCGCGCCATGCCGCCCGTGGCGGCACATCCTTCGCGATCATCGTCATCGCGATCGCAATCGAGAGGATCATGCCGATCGCACCAACGGCAAAAAGAAGGATGCCTACCAAAAAGAAGCCTCGCGTCACGAGATACTGTCCGATGCCCATGATCACAAACGGAACGATCACAACGCCGACCAATGCCCGGAACCGTTTTCCGTAATCCTCCCATGCTTTCCGGAAAAGATCGCTTATCGAGATCAGCCGCCGCGCCTCCCCCGTTGATGCCGCTTGTTCCATATTCTCTTTATTATAGCGCGGATCCTAGAGCAATTCGTCCTTCCCCTTGATCTTCAAGTGTCGATACGCCGCCGGGAGCGCGATGCGGCCGGAGGGCGACCGCTGAAGAAAACCGAGCATCATGAGATAGGGTTCATAGATATCCTCAATGGCGCCTCGATCTTCGGAGAGCGCAGCGGCAAGGGTGTTGATCCCGACCGGCCCGCCGTTGAACTTTTCAATGATCGTAAGCAGGAGCTTCCGATCCTGCGGCTCCAGACCCGCTTCGTCCACCTCGAGCATTTCAAGCGTGCTCCTTACCGCTGCTTCGTCGATGACGCCCTGGCCATGCACTTCGGCAAAATCCCGCGCCCTGCGCAAGAGCCGATTTGCGATGCGCGGCGTACCACGCGATGCGCTCGAAAGAAGGCCGATGGCATCGGACGACACCTCCACGTTCAGGATCTTCGCCGATCGGCGGATGATCTTCGTGATGTCGTCAGCATCGTAGAAGTTGAGCCGGAGCGTCGCGCCGAAGCGCGACCGGAGCGGCTGCGATAAAAGATTTTCCCGTGTCGTCGCGGCGATCAGCGTGAAAGGCGGAAGATCCAGGCTCAGCGTGCGGGCTGACGGTCCCTTGCCTACGACAAGATGAAGCTTGCGCGCCTCCATGGCGGGATAGAGCACTTCCTCGATCATGGGATTGATGCGATGGGCCTCGTCAATAAAGAGTACCTCGCCGGGCGTCAGATTCGTAAGAACCGCCGCAAGATCGCCCGATTTCTCGAGTGCCGGCCCCGATGTCGTCTTAATGAGGCCGCCGAGCTCGCGCGCCACGAGATATGCGAGCGTGGTCTTGCCGAGCCCCGCAGGACCCGAGAAGAGAAGATGGTCGGATGCCTCCTTCCTTTTCTTCGCCGCCGCAAGAATGACCTTCAGGCTGTTCTTGATCTTCTCCTGGCCGACATAATCATCCCAATGCTCCGGCCGGAGCGTAAGATCAATGGCACGGTCCTCGCTGTTCGGATTCGGGTTTGTTTTCGGCATCGGCGTAACTTATTGTTCTTTATTCCGTTTTCTTTTCTGCGATGGCCGGATGGCGTTGCTCTTTTTTTTGAATTATGCCCTCCGAAAGGCCCGAAATCCAGGCATTTCAGGGGTACTTGACAACATATTGGCCATATGCTAACATAGCTCCTGTAAAGATGGTTTAGTCAAGGTAGCTGTTTCACATCTGGGGGTGAGAATTATCTCTAATCCCAGGACGGATCGGTTTCGGCTGGTCCCATCCTTTGAGTAATTCTAACCTCTTTCATCTTTTGATGAAAGAGTTTTCATCCTTTCCTTTTTGCGAGGGACTTTGCCCCCAGGTTTGAACCAGATACCGTACCAAAAAATCCCGCTCTGCGGGATTTTTTGTTTCTGCCGAGATCGGATCTCAATACGCCGATTCCCATCTGTCATTCCGAGCGCCCGTCCCCGTCATCCTGAGCGAAGCGAAGGATCTTTTCTTTGCCAGCAAAAAAAAGATGTCTCGCTTTGCTCGACATGACGGAGCAAGGCCGACCCCCCCCTATTCGTGCTCGCTCCTGATCCTCCCCTGCAGCGTGCGGAGTTCGTGGAGCGCCTGCTTCACCTCTTCCGGTTTGAACGTTTTCGAATGCCAAAGATAATTGTTCTCCATGAAGTCCACTCCCTTGCCCGGGATCGTGTGCGCAATGACCACGGTCGGCATTTCATGGACCGCGCGCGCCTCGTTCACCGCAGCGATGATCTCCTCAAAATTGTGCCCGTCGATCTCAAGCACGTGCCAATTGAACGATTCATATTTTTTCCGCAACGGCTCAAGCGGCATGACGTCTTCCGTGAAGCCATCGATCTGAATATTGTTCCTGTCGATGATCACGGTCAGATTGGAAAGTCGGTTCTTGCCCGCGAACATAACGGCCTCCCAGGTGTTGCCCTCCTGGTGTTCGCCGTCGGATGTCAGGCAGTAAACCTGATATTTTTTATGATCAAGCCTCGCTGCAAGTGCAAAGCCGACCGCCTGGGAGATCCCGGATCCCAAGGGGCCCGAGGTCGTTTCGATGCCCGGCAGAGCGCCGCGATGCGGATGCCCTTGCAGGCGCGTTCCGATCCGGCGAAGCGTCCTCAGTTCTTCCACGGGAAAATATCCGGCATGTGCGAGCGCGGCATATTGCACCGGGACTATGTGCCCGTTCGAGAGCACGAGCCGATCGCGCTCCGGCCAATCGGGATGCTTCGGATCGTGCCGCAAAATATGGAAATACATCGCCGCAAAGATATCCGCCATGCCGAGCGGACCTGCGATGTGCCCGGAACCCGCATGCGAAACCATCTCAATGACATCGGTTCGCAGACGATTCGCCATAAACTCGAGCTGCTTCAGTTTTTTTTCAGAAAGAGGATCCATGGGGGATGAATGTTGTAGGTGTTGTAAATGTTGTAAGTGTTGTAGATGTTTACACAACAACAATTAGAACATTAGAACAATTACAACAACTATAACATTTATAACATCTACAACCTTATAACTTTTATCAAATTTTTTTTAATTCTTCATAGGCCTGCATCGGGTCTTCGCTTCCAAAAATATAGCTCGCGGAAACAACGATGTCCGCGCCGGCGTCCTTCGCCATTCGTGCCGTTTCCGGAACGATGCCGCCATCAACCTCAATTATAGCATGCGGGACGGCATTCCTGAGCCAGACGATCTTCTCGAGAGATAACGGGAGGAATTTCTGTCCCGCAAGCCCGGGATTCACGGCAAGCACCTGAAAAAGAGAAACCGAAGAAAGGTACGGCGTCAGATCCTCGATGGGCGTTTCGGGATTCAGCGACAGCATCACTTCGGCGCCGGCGGCCGCACACCGCTTCCCGATCTCCCTCACCGCATCATCATCAACCGTTTCCGCGTGGAGAATGAATCGCTTCGCCCCGGCCGCAAGCCAGGGAGCGATCCAAAGCTCCGGCCGCTCCACCATCAGATGAACCTCCAGAGGATGCGATATGCCGAGCTCGCGCCAGCCATCCGTATCGTTCCAGGTCCGATGGAATGTGAACGCACCATCCGCAACGTCGACGTGGAGGAACGATCCCTCCGGAACCATGCCGCGAAGGACCTTGAGCCGTTCCTTGACGCACTCGCGATCGGAGCAATTGATGACCGGAATGACATCCATGACGGTCAATTCTTGGGTTTCTTTTCAACGTCCGCGATCTTTTTGATACGGCGGGTGTAGCGCTCATCCGGCGCAAACGGCGTCGAGAGGAACACTTTCATCATATTCAATGCTGTCGCCTCATCCACGAAATCCGCAGCGATGCAGAGCACATTCACGTCGTCATCATGACGGCCCTGATAGATATGGTCCGGGGAGAGCGGCAGCGCCGCACGGACGCCCGGAAACTTGTTTGCCGTGATATCCATGCCGAACCCGGAGCGGCAAATGAGGATGCCGCGCGACGTTTCGGGAGCGATCGAGACCTTTTCCGCGACCGGAGCCGCGAAGTCCGGATAATCGTCGCCGTCCTGATATGCGGCAGCGCCAAGATCGTCGGGATCATAGCCGTCGTTCTTCAGTACTGCCTTTAATTTTTCCTTCAAGGCGAATCCTCCGTGGTCGGCGCCGATGTAGATGACCATAGAAAGAGAGCGATTAGTAAGATAGTTATTAGCGATTAGCGATTAGTGACCAGCGATCAGCCGTTGCCGATCAGAGCGGCAACCATTTCCACATGCTTCACAAGGGTGGATACATACCCGGCCTCGTTGTCGTACCACGAAAGCACGTTCACAAAATTCCCGTCGATGACCTTGATCAGGTCAAGCGGAACAATGGCGCCGTACGGCTCGCCGATGATGTCCGAAGAAACGAGCTGATCATTCGTCACTTTCAAAATCCCCTGCCATCGCGGCGACGCAGCGGCATCGGATAATATCTTGGATATTTCCTCGACGGAGGTCGGGCGTTTTGCAAGTAAGGCGATACTCGAAATGGACCCCGTAATGTTCGGGACACGGAACGAAACGCCGTCGAACTTTCCCTGCAGCTCCGGAATGGCGCGCGCCACGGAGATCGCCGCACCGGTGGTTTCGGGAACGGTATTCTGCGCTCCGGCGCGGCCCTTACGGAAATCGTGGCCGCCGCGGACCGGACCGTCGACCAGCGATTGCGTTGCCGTATAGGCATGGATCGTGGAAAGCATCGCCTTCTCGATGCCGAGCGCCTCCGAAAGGATCTGGATCACCGGCGACGCGGAATTCGTCGTGCAGGAACCATTGGAGGTGATGGAGCAGGTCTTCGCATGGTCCTCGTTCACGCCCATGAGAACCGTTTGACCGACCGCGCCATCCTCGTCTTTCGCGGGAGCCGTGATGACCACGCGCTTCGCTCCTGCCGCAAGATGGACCTTTGCTTTTTCATAGGAATCAAAGATCCCCGTGGATTCCACGGCAATATCTATCTGCATGTCCTTCCACGGCAGAAGCGTCGGATCCTTGACCTGAACAAAAGAGATCTCCTTGCCGTCCACGATCAATTTTCCATTCGCGGCATCGGCCTTCACTTCTTTATTGTAGCGCCGATAAACCGAATCGTACTTCAAGAGATACGCCAGGTTTTCTACGTCGCCGAGATCGTTGATGGCAACGATATCGATATCCGGCAGCTCGAATGCCGCCCGGAAGAATAACCGCCCGATCCGACCGAATCCATTGATCGCAATGCGTGTTTTTGCCATGGTTTTTATAAATATTTTCTTTTTATTATATACCTTTCCGGAGAAAGCAAAAACCTGCACCGCCTACGCGAGAACTTCCTTATTTAAAAAAATCACGCTAAACTGTCTCCGTATATGCGGGTATGGTTCAGTGGCAGAATGCGACCTTCCCAAGGTTGAGACACGGGTCCGATTCCCGTTACCCGCTCCAAAATGAAAAACGGACCGTCTCAATGTGGTCTGTTTTTGTTTTGTTTGTCATCCTCGCCCCGCATCGGTATGCGAGATAAACTCCGGCGAGGATCCGTGCTTCCTTTGTCATTCCGAGCGAAGCGAGGAATCCTCTCCGGAAGCACGGATGGTCCCGCTCCCGGGACCATGACGGAAGAAGAGAAAGAATTCCTCGCCGCGAGATCCGATCTCGGCGAAAGCAGACAGCGAGATCTTCTCGCGAAGAAGTGTCCTACATCGCCGCTTCCAGGCGCCTCGCACTTGCAGCTAAAACAATGATCGCGACCGCGGCCGCGATGACACCGAAACAGAACGGCGCCTCGGGACCAACGTGGTCCCAAAGAAATCCGGCGAACGCGCTCGCAGCAAGCGTCGCGAGGCCGACCGCGGTTCCATAGATGCCGAACGCGCGGCCCCGATGGCCGGCGGGCACAAGGTCCGCAAGGAATGCCTTGATGACGCCCTGATTCGTTGCGTAATACACGCCATAGAGGCCGTAGAACAGCCAGATCAGGGCGGCGTGCGCCGAAAGCGCAAAACCGAGATAGACGAGCGCGTAGACGATCCATCCGATGATGATGGTCGGGATCCTGCCGATGCGGTCCGAGAGCGACCCGAACGGCACCGCGAAGGCGGCATAGACGAGATTGTAGAGCGCGACGACGAGCGGGATCTCAAGGAGTGTCACGCCGAGATTCTGAGCGCGGAGGATAAGGAACGCGTCCGATGAATTTCCAAGCGTGAAGAGCAGGACGATGCCGAGAAAGAAAAAGAACGCCCGAGGCAGCCGTTCCCGCGATGCGGCGCCGGATGGCGCGGCACCATTCCCATTGCTCGGAACTTCTCTGACCTTCAAGACAAGAATGAGCAGTGTCGCAACAAGAGGAATGGCCGACAAAAAGAGAATGTCGCGATACACCGAAACCCGCTCATGGAGAAGATAGAGTAACCCGAAAAGCGCGAGCGGACCGACGACGGAACCGAACGTATCCAGCATGCGGACGATACCGAAGCTCCGACCGCGGCGACGCGCCTCCGATGACCCCGCCGTAAGGACATCCTTCGGAGGATCTTTGATGCCCTTCCCGACGCCATCCGCCGACCGGAGCGCGAGAACCGACGGCGCGGCCGGAAAGACCGCAAGGAGCGGCCGGCTGACCATGGACAGAAAATAGCCGATGAAGATGATCGGCTTCTGCCGCTTGAACCGGTCGGAAAAATATCCGGCGGCCACGTTCATGAGATAGCTCCCTGCCGTTACCAGGCCCTCAGCGATCCCAACGAAGGTTTTATCAAAGCCGAGGACCGTCGTGTAGTAGATCGGCAGGATCGGTGAAAATGCCTCCTGGCTGATGCCGCCAAAGAAGCTCAGGAGGCCGACATAAAAGATGTTTTTGCGCGGCGCCGTATTCTCCGATGATGCCATGGTCGAGAGCCTGTTAAGCCCGATGCACGCGATCGCCCTTGCGGACGCGCTTCGGAACTTTGATGCCGATCTGTTTTCCCTTCGGCGCGATCGAGATCGGCTTATGGTCGTACTGCATGGACTTTACGGGATGCTTGAAGTCCGTCGTTGCACCGCGGAAATAGAGCACCGTGCCAAGCGGCACGCGCTCCTTGAACCGGACGATGGCAACGCCGATCTCGTTATAAAAATGGGTGACAAGGCCGATCGGTTTTCGAACCTCAAGGAACGTTGCCCGTACCGACGGCCTCTTTTTTGCGGTCTTCCGCACCGTCTTCTTCGCGGACTTTTTCACTGCCCTTTTCACGGCCTTCTTCCTTGCCGCCGGACGCTTTGCCGCCCGCCGCACGGAACTCCGCTTCGGCGCCTTCCGCACCACCGTCTTCTTCACCGCCTTTTTCTTCTTCGCCGCCGTTCTTTTTTTCATGATAGAAATTTTATTCAATACCCAGGGCCTTTTCTTCGTCGGCGATCATGACCTTCACCTTTTCAACGAGCGCCTTTGGATCGGTATCGAACACCACCTTGCCCATGCCGCGATGCGCGCGGTCCAGAATATCCTTGATCAGCTCCGTCGTGCCGCCGGTGCCGAGGAGCACGCCCTGCGGTTTGCCGTCCTCGAACGCATCCGTGAACTCATTCAGCGTACCGATCCTTCCGCAAACCGTGATCACGGCATCCGAAGATCGGGTAAGGAGCAGATTCCGGCCGGAATAGCCGAATCCCGTATAAATAATGAGGTCGTGGTGCTCGAGCGGAAGTTTATAGAGTTCGATGTGCTCGCGCTTCGTGGCGGCCGGTGAAATGCCGACGACGATGCCGCCCGCCTGCTTCGCACCCTTTGCCGCCCAGTATGGCGCACCGGTTGTCGCGCCGGTCACCGTGATCATGCCGTCCTGCGCGATGTACTTTCCGATCGCCTCAATCTTTTCCATGGCATCGGGCGCCATGAAGTCCGTTTCGGCGGCTCCCGAAACGCAGACCTTGAATTTCAGATGGTAGTCAGGATTGATCTTCTTATTATCCATGGATCGTTTTATTTTTTTCTTTTTTACAGTTCCACGGTCTCGCCCGGCTTCGGCACTTCGGCGGCGATCGCAAGATCGTCACGGATCTTCGTTGCAAGCGTTTCGCTTGCGGCCTCTTCGCCGTGCACGACGAACGCTTTCTTAAGCGACTCCTGCGTCCGGCCGAGCCACGCAAGAAGATGCGGCTGGTCCGCATGCGCGGAATAGCCGCCGATCACCGATTTCCGGCAATGAACAGGGACTGTTTCACCGAAGATCACAACCTCCGGCGCGCCGTCCATGATCTTCTGTCCGAGCGAACCCTTGGCCTGGTATCCCACGAAGAGGATCGTGCTCTTTGGGTCGGGAAGATAGCGTACTTCGTGATGGAGGATGCGTCCGCCGTTCGACATGCCCGCACCCGCCATGATGATCTTGGGCGGCGTGATGTTGTTGATATCCTTGGACTGTTCCGTCTTGAGCGTCAGTCGTAAACCCGGAAAATTCAGAATATCCTCGCCGCCACGCGTCTCCTTGAGAGCGTCCGCATTGAAATAATCATCGTACTTTTCATAGACCGCGCTCAGCTTAATGGCGAGCGGACTGTCCACGAAAACCGGCACGCGCGGCACCCGGCCATTCTCAAAAAGCTGGTGGAGATGGTAGAGCAGGTCCTGCATGCGCTCCATCGCGAATGTCGGGATCATGAGCGTCCCGCCGGCATGGACCGTGTCCTCGATCACCCGCTCCAAAAGCACCTGCCGCTCCGCGACCTCTTCGTGCACGCGATCGCCGTAGGTGGATTCAATGACGCAGTAATCCGTTTCCGGTATCTCTTCCGTCGGCTTGATGATCGGCGCGGGAGAGTTGCCCAGATCGCCGGAAAATACGATCGTCTTGCCTTCCGCCTGGATCTTCACGAACGCCGATCCCAGAATATGTCCGGCATCAAAGAATTCCACCGTAAAAGGACCCAGGGTCACCTTCTCGTGGTAGTTTACGGCACGCCACAGATGCATCACCTCTTTAATATCATCGTCGCCGTAGAGCGGCGGCCTGTTTTCCCGTTCGGCCTCCGAAAAAAGAAGGTGTTCCGAGTCGTAGAGCATCAGTTCCGCAAAGTCGCGCGTCGGGGGCGTGCCATAGATAGGACCCGAAAAGCCGGCCTTGGTAAGGCTCGGCAAGCGCCCAATATGATCCAGGTGCGAATGCGTGATGAAAACTGCGGCGATCTCTTTCGGATCATATGCAAACGGCTCGAAATTTTCCTTCTCGGCGTAATGGCCGCCCTGGTGTAATCCGCAATCCACCATGATCCGCGTTCCTCCGGACTCAAGAACATAGTTCGATCCGGTCACTTCGCCGGATGCGCCGTAAAAAGTAAGTTTCATTCCCTCATTTTATCCCCAATTGATTTTGCGGGCAACTTATGAGAACCTAAAGCTTGCAGTACATTCCACTCAAAAGGAAAGCAGATGAATTCTTTAGAGAACCTTCCCACGACCCGGTGCCTTTCGGCACGGAAACGCCGGCATCTCACGACGCATGCGCCGCAGGCGCAGGCACTTGCCGCGCAGGCCGCGACAACCCCCGAACCGGATCCCCGGTCGCCGGCCTCTCATCCGAGAGGTAGCACTGAAAAAGGCAAGGTGGACCGCCGGCCCGCGAACGGAAACGCCGGATACCGCTTCTCCTGAAACGCTTTCCCTGACCCTCCTACGACCCATTCCCGCTGCTCCGGGATGGGTCGTTCTCTTTTTTCCTGCCCGCGAGAGCATCTTCGAATTCACGCCGCTCGTTCCAGGGAACTTTTTTCCCGCCCGCAATATGCATCCAATCCTCGCTCCCTTTTCCCGTTCCGATCACCACGTCGCCATCCCTCATTTCCGCGACCGCCCGAAGGATCGCCTGGTGCCGATCAGACACCTTCACGATCTCGGGGCGCGGATACGGAACGGATGACGCACCGGCCATGATCTCATCCAGGATCTTCTCCGGATCCTCTTCGTACGGATCTTCGTTCGCGAGAAAGATCTTGTCGCAATAATGGGCAGCGATCTTCCCCATCTCGGGCCGCTTCCAGGTATCGCGGCTCGTCCGACGATCACCGGTTCCGCCGACAGATCCGAGAATGCAGAGCAAGCGCGGATCGGGATAGTTCGGCGTCGGAGCCGGCTTCGCGGCGCGGTATGCGGCCTCGAGCGAATCGGGCGTATGGGCATAATCAATGACAGCCGAAAGCTCTCCGGCGCGAACGAACTCCATCCGTCCCGGCACACCTGAAAAATGCGTGATCGCGTCCGCGATCGCGCGGCCGGGAATGCCGATCTCCCGCGCGATGGCCACCGCAAGAGCGACATTCGATTCATTGAAATCGCTCATCAGAAATTTCTGCGCCGATCCATCCTGGAACGACCGCATCGGATTGAGCTTCGGAAGGAATTGCTCCATCCAGGCATCGTTCCGCCCGTACGAAAGCGTCCGATCGCCCGGCAATGCATCCCGGAAGAACGGAAAAGAGCTATCCTCGCGATTAAGGAACACCGTGCCGCCGCGCCGCTGCACGTATTTCAAAAAAGAAAGCTTCGCATTCCGATAGTTTTCAAAGGAACCGTGCGCTTCGATGTGCTCGGGTGAAAGGTTCGTGATGGCGCCGATGTTCCAGTTGATGAAACGGTGGCGATGAGCCGCAACACCCTGGGAGGTCGCTTCCACGATGGCATACGTGCATCCTTCCCGCACGGCGCGAGCGAGGAACTTTTGGATATAGCCGCGGCCCGGCATGGAATTTCCGATCGTATTTTTGCCGCTCTCTTCGGCGATCTTTGTCCGGTATGAACCGAGGAGCGCCGTCCGTTTGCCGGCCGTCTCCAGAATGGCATTCAAAAGTTCGATGGTCGTCGTTTTTCCTTTGGTGCCCGTAATGCCGATCACAAAGATCTTTCCGCTCGGCGTCCGGTGCAGGAATGCGCCAAACCATGCCCAAAGGAAATGGTATGCCGAGAAAATACCCGGAACATCATGGAGCACCTGTGCCAGTTTTGACTCTTTCAGTTTCATGTTCGTCCTCCGAGGAGTCGGAGCGCCTCCTTAAGCCGTGCCTCGACGCCCGTAACGTCGCGCGGGATCCGTGCAAGCGCTTCGCGCGCCTCTTCGCGGCGATAGCCGAGATTCGAGAGCGCCTCCACGAGATCCGCATCCGTATCCATCTGGAGAACCACTTCCCCGGAACGGACCGACGCGACTTTCCCGCGCAGCTCGACAATGATGCGCTCTGCGGTCTTTCTCCCGATACCCGAAGCCTTCGTCAGGAGATCAGGCCGGCCCTCATGGATCGCCGCAGCAAGCTCCTCGAGCGGCGCAACATCAATGATGGAAAGTCCCGACCTCGGGCCGACGCCCGACACGGAGATAAGGAGCTCGAAAAATGCGAGCTCGTCCCCGGTCGGAAAGCCGTAAAGTTCCATGGCGTCCTCCCGGACATGGAAATGCGTAAAGAGCCGGATCTCGCTGCCTGGAGACCCCGCCCGTCCGAGCGTGCGGCCGCTCACATAGACCTTGAGATCGATGCTGTCCGTTCCGACGACAAGGAAATTATCGCCCTGCGCAACCAGTTTTCCGCGAACTCCATGGATCATAAGAACATTATACCCGGAAGCGGACGCGAGCATAAGTCGGCATGCGCGATCATGAAAGACGGGCCCCGAAAGCAGAAGCTTTCGAGGCCCGGTAAAACGGATCCTACTCATCGATGGCGACGCGGCACCGGCGATCAAAGCGAACCTTGAAGACCTGGCCCCAGCCGATATACCACCTCCCGCTGCGCTTATGGAAGTAAGGTGCATTCTCTTCGCCATCTTCTCCGATCACCACCAATCCCGCTGCATCGACCGAAATATCACCGAAGAAGGACAAAAGTACGGGGAATTTTTCCTGGTTCTCGAACAACCAGAACAATTGCTGGTATCCCAGTAATTTTCCCGACTCGGCAAAACCGAGCCGACGGCGGTATTCCGGACCGCCGATGACGGACTCTCCGTTCCGAAGGACCGTGGCAAGACGGAACCGGACCGGCGCCACCGGGGAGACGTCGTAGCCGATGCCGTGGATCCAGGGCCACTTCCCCTGCAATTCCGCAAGTGTCGGTCGTGGTTGTGCGGGAACCGATATGGAAAAATCCCAATCGGTCTTTGCGAGAAAACGGACCATAGGCGGCGTCCGCCAGAATAAAAGACTGCTCAGTGGCATTCTCCCCTCCTCTGCCGCTACCCTCCTTGGATTTCGGCCATGACGGCCAAAGGCAGGTTACAGCTCTCAAGGCACGGATGAAGCGCGACCTGAAAGCTGTAACCTTAATTTCATTAAAAACTGGCGTCAGGTTAGCGTATTCTTTTATGTTTCGTCAAGACTCACGAACTACCAAACCGCGCCGGAAATCAGGAACCTGCACAGGTACGACTTCCTGAGATAGATTAAAAAATTTAAAAATATTTCTAAAAACATCTCTTTTTGGACGACCGTTCATAAAGAGAGGTGAGTTCATTTTTTTCACGCGATTACTGGAATCAGCGGCCTCGGCTCTCTTTTTGGACGACCGTTCATAACAAGAGATGCGGGCTCTTTTTATGGGGCGGTCGTGGATAAAGAGATGTGATGAAAACTTGAAAAGCCCTGGATCAAAAAGGGGCTCTTGTTCCGTTCGGGCGGGGCACTTGTTATTTTCGGGAAAAGGGATATAATCAACGACATGCCAATTACTTCATCTGCAAAGAAAGCACTGCGACAGGCAAAGACCCGCCGCAACCGGAACATCAAGAAAAAGGAGATCTATAAGACCGCCGTCAAGACGTACCGCAAGCTCACGTCAGCAAAACAGTGGGACGACGCCGCGGCAAAACTGCCTGCCGTCTATAAATCCCTCGATAAGGCGGCCAAGACCAATGTCATCGCAAAAAACAAGGCAAAACGGCTCAAATCGCGCCTTGCCAGGCTCATGCCGAAGAAATAATTTTCCCTTAAATCCGGAATCCCCAGCCCCTTGCGGCTGGGGATTTTTTGTATGCTAAACTTATTACATAAAGGTCGAGCATTGGGGTTTAAACTTAATAAATTCCACCTATGAAAAAAACTTTGAATTTTGCGCTTGCCGGCCTCGCAATGCTCGCCGTCGTTGCAGCATTCACCGCGATGTCGCAGGCGCATGCAGATGACAGCAGTAGCAGTTCCCAGGGAGACGGGGCTTCGGCACAGGTCCAGAACCACGGCGCCGTGGTCAGCCAGGTCGCTCAGATGAACCAGGAAGCCGAGCAGAGCCAGAATCAGCAGATGCAGCAAACGCAGCCGTCGGTCTCCATAGATCCGAGCGGCCACTTCACGGTCACGGGCGTTACGGTCAATTCCGTGGACACGGGGGCGAACACCCTTACGGTGAGTCTCTACGGTTTCACGAGGACCATCAACGTTTCGGGCGCTGCCATCACGGGAGCCGGACAGACGAACCTCTCCCTGAGCAACATTCAGGCGGGAGACGTCCTCTCGGGCACGGGAACTTTCGATCCCACGTCCCACGAGATCACGGTCTCTACCATCGTGGATACGTCCTACACGGTTCGCAATCGGGCAAATATCCAGGCCCAGATCAATCAGCTGCTCCAGCTTTTGCAGCAGCTTCAGGCCCAGGTACAGTCCCAGAACCAAACACAAACCCAGTCCCAGATCCAGGTTCAAACCCAGAGTCAGGGAAACTAGGATCTTTCTGAAAAGATACGGGTTTGCAAAGACCCCGCCATGGCGGGGTCTTTGTTTTTGTTTCATGGTATAATGGCATCATGCGCGGAATTCTGAAATTCATCCTTGTCGTGGCCGGCAATGCCCTCGCTCTCTGGCTCGCATGGCTCTACGTGCCCGGATTCGTACTGAATACGTCCGACTGGGTGCAACTCGGACTTCTGGCGCTCGTTCTCGCGCTCCTGAACGGACTTTTGAAACCGATCCTGAAGCTCATTTTCGGCCCGATCATAATCCTCACGCTCGGCATCGGCCTCCTTGTCATCAACGGCTTCATCCTCTATCTCCTGCCGATCATCGTGAATTACATTGACTTTTTGCGCGGAAGCATTATGATTCAGGACATTCCGGCATTGGTCTACGCGACGCTCATCTTCACGGTCATCAACTTCGTCGTTCACCTTGCTGCATAATCACCCACTTCCATGATCGCAATCATCCAAATCATCCTCGCGGTTATCATCATCGGCCTTATTCTCCTTCAGGAACGTTCTTCCGGCATGTCCGGGCTGTTCGGCGGCGGCGGCGATGACGGCTACTACCAGACGCGGCGCGGGATGGAAAAGTTCATCTTCATTGCCACCATTGCAGCGGCGATCATCTTTGTCGCTCTGGCGGTCTGGCAGCTCATCGGAGGCGTGCGGTAAGCAACGCAGTCCGACCGCGGGCATACTTCGATATTCCCCATGTCTTTTTTCAAGAAAATCTTTTCCGCGTTCACAACAAAGGAACGCACCGCATTCCTCGTGGCGGCTGCGGTCGGCGCCATCAGCCTGATCGCCATCATCGTCATTTTCATATCCGAGGCCACGACCACGATGCCGACGACGGGCGGATCCTACACGCAAGGCGTTGTGGGGCAGCCGGAATATATCAATCCCGTCACCGCAGCATCGGAGACCGATCTTGATATCGTGAAAATGGTCTACAGCAATGTTCCGGACATCGCCGACTCCATCACGTCGTCTCCCGATGGAAAGACCTGGACCGTGCACCTGAAACCCGATCTGCACTGGCAGGACGGCGCCCAACTGACGAGCGACGACGTCATCTTCACGGTGGAAAGCATCCAAAACCCGGATGCCCAATCCCCGCTCGCAGCGAACTGGCAGGGCATTGCCGCAGAGCGCGTCAGCGAGCTGGAGGTGAAGTTCATCCTGCCGGCGCCGTACGCATTCTTCGGCGACAATCTGAAAAACCTCTATATTATCCCCAAGCATATTTTCAATGATGTTCCGCCCGGAAATTGGCGGCTCTCCGAATACAACCTGAAGCCGGTCGGCAGCGGCCCGTATGAATTCGTGTCCTATACCCGCGGATCGGACGGTTTCATCTCTTCGTACCAGCTTACCGCCTGGAAGGATTCCTTCAGCCGTAAGCCGTTGATCTCCGACTTCGCCTTCTCGTTCTATCGCGACGAGGGCGACATGATCCAAGCATTCAACACCGGATCCATTGACGGATTCCAGCTGGCGTCGCCGTCGGAGATCGCGAGCATCGCCCGTCCGTACAACCTTGCCAGCATGCGGACCACCGATTATTACGCCCTCTTCCTGAATCAAAGCGTCGGCCAAGCGCTCCAGGATCCCGCCGTCCGAAATGCTCTTAGCGACGCCATTGATCGCAATGCGCTCGTCGCGGATGCCCTTGGCGGCAACGGCATTCCCGACGCCGGACCGATACCGCCCGACGCGCCCTACGCCTCGCCGACGATCGCAATTCCTACTAGTTCCCCGGAAACGGCCTCCACCACGCTCGCGGCCGCAGGCTGGAAACTCGGTCCGGACGGCATTCGTGCAAAAACGATCGGCACCACGACGATACCGCTCCAGGTGACCATCACCGTCCCCGATATCGATTTCCTCGTGAGAACGGCGCAAATGGTCCAGAATGACTGGACCGCGGTCGGTGTCGCGACCGCCGTCGCAACCGATTCTCCGGACAGCATCATGAACGACGTCGTGAACAACCGGAACTACGGAGCCCTGCTCTTCGGAAATATCCTGGGGCCGAGTTCGGACCTCTATTCCTTTTGGGATTCCGCGGAGCGGTTCGCTCCCGGACTGAACCTTGCGGCCTATAACAATCCCACCGTGGACGGCCTGATCCAAACCGCGCGAACCACCATGAACGAGGCATCCCGCACCCAGGCGTTCGCCGCCGCGGAAAGCGCCATCGTCCGCGACAATCCCGCGATCTTCCTCTACTCCACGAACGATCTTTTCGTGACCGACAAGGGCGTCCATGGCATCACGCAAAAAACGCTCAGCGATCCCTCCGATTACTTCCGGGAAGTTTCCTCTTGGTATCTTGAGACCGCGCGGATGCTCAAGTAAATCTCCCCGGCCCTGCACGCGGAAGGTCCTGCGGATTTGATTTTCCCGCGCGAGCCATGGTATACTGAACTTTCGCACACCCCTCTTCGTAAAACATCTTAATTCAGAACGCATATCGGCAATCACCATTCCTGCACCTTTTCACCTGTGCCCCCCTGGCGGAACTGGCAGACGCGCACGCTTCAGGTGCGTGTATCCGTAAGGATATAGAGGTTCAAATCCTCTGGGGGGCACATGTGAGAAGGCGATAAAGAACGAACGCACGGCAGCGGCGCCTCCGGCGCCAAGTCGCCGCACCGATGATCCGCTCGTACCGCATCGCATAAAAAATAAAATTATGATCAAAAAAAATAACGAATCCAATAAACCAAAGGAGCGCCCGCATGCCAAACCGCAGGAGTTCCGCCCGCGGACGCAGAAACCGTCCGCACAAAGGCCCTCCGGAGCTCCGGACGCGTCCGCACACCGGCCGCTCCGCCATTTCTCCACGGAAGACCTTATGAGATCTCAGCGGCCCGCCGGAGACCGGGGGCGCCGCCGCCCGCCGCGGCAAGCGCAGGGCGCTACCGAAGCGCTTTCGCGCGGCCACTTCGGCCAGATGACAAAGCCGCACGCCGCCGCAGAACACGAACGGAATGAAAATGCCGTCCGGCTTGTTCCGCTCGGCGGCCTTGAAGAGATCGGCCGCAACTGTTCCTTCCTGGAATACAAGAACGAGATCGTCGTCATCGACGCCGGCCTCCAGTTCCCCGAAGAGGAAACGCCGGGCATTGATTACATCATCCCGAACGTTGACTACCTTGAAAAGCGAAAGGGAAATATCCACGGCATCATCCTGACGCACGGTCACTATGACCACATCGGCGCCCTGCCGCATATTCTTGAAAAGCTCGGCAATCCGCCGATCTACGCAACCTCCATCACGAAGGCCATCATCGAGAAGCGCCAGGAGGATTTTCCGAACGCACCGAAAATGCGCATCATCACCGTCAAAGGCGGCGACGAACTGAAGATCTCCAACTATTTCACGGCGCACTTCTTCGGCGTTCCGCACACGATCCCGGAGACGACCGGCGTGATGCTCACGACCCCGATCGGCAACATCGTGCACTTCGCGGACTTCCGCATCGAATACGACGACGCCGGCAATGCCCAGGGACTTGATGAGTTCGCGGCGCTCGGCAAAAAGGGCATCCACACGTTCATGGTGGACAGCACGGCCGCAGAAAAGCTCGGTCATTCCATATCGGAAAAGACCGTGGAGAAGAACCTGGAAGAGATCTTCCGGAACGCCGAGGGCCGCATCATTGTTGCGACCTTCGCGTCGCTCCTCACGCGCATCGGCGAGATCATCAAGATC
>DAIBYH010000003.1 GCA_027424065.1 Candidatus Parcubacteria bacterium
GATAACTTGGGGTAAGATCGACGCCAACTACCGAAAATCCTCTGCTCGCAAAGGCGAGACTGTGCCGTCCAACCCCGCAACAGAGGTCGAGTACGCGGGCGGGCGGCTCGATCCCCGTGAGCGCGAGAATGCGCTCCGGTAACGTCCGCGGGATCTTTCCCTTCTCCGCCGCGCGGAGGATGTTCGCAATGCGGAGCGTGAGCACCGTCGTCTTTCCCGTACCGGGACCCGCGATCACCATGACCGGCCCGCGGAGCGCATCAACCGCCCGCCGCTGCTCGGCATTCAAGGCCGCATACTTTTCTTCAAAGGAGGGCATAGTGCGGTGATCTGTATCTTGATTTCTAACATTTCCGCGGGCTTTTCGCAAAAACGCGGCGAATTTCCTATAATGGAGATATTCCTTGGCCGAACCGCCCCAGCACGGCGGCGTCCGGCCGGACGCACAGCATGAAAACACTCGGTGCAACCCTGATCGCTCTCGTCATTCTCGCCGTCATGTTCTGGGGCTTTTTCTATTATTCCGTGCATCTCGCAAAGGAATCCGCGAGCGCGCCCGTGACCGCGACGACCGCCGATTCATCGGCCATAAATTCTTCGGCGAAGGCCCTGCCGACCGAAACCATAACCTCCACGCCCTCCGTCAACTTCCGGGGACCCACCGGCGCGCCCCATATCATCGGCCCCTCCGGCCCGCCGCCGAACTATTGAAAATACGCTGCGAAGCAGGTAGAATGAAACGGCTTGAGGTTGCGCCCGGCGCAACGAAAGCGGGTATCGTATAGCGGCTATTATGCGACCTTGCCAAGGTCGAGATACGGGTCCGACTCCCGTTACCCGCTCCAAACAAAACAAAAACATCCATCTTGCGATGGATGTTTTTGTTTTGTTTGTCATCCTCGCGGAGGCGAGCCCTTGGAAAACCCCTCCTCGCCTCCCCTTGGAAAAGGGGAGGAAACTTTACTCCTCCTCCCTTTCGAGGGAGGAGTTAGAGGAGGGAAGAAAAAAGGAAATGGGCGGACTCTGTTTTCACAGAGTCCGCCCATGGGTTAAAGATCTACGGCCTGAGGTAACGGCACCTCCGGTTGACGCAATCAAGGAACACGGCCTGTCCCCGATCAACGCCGAGGAGCGGGATGGATTCCGGCCATGATTCCTGAAGCGTGAACCGTTCCGGCAGCTCGCCTGCGTATTCAAGGTGCGTTACAACGACGATCGTGTCGGCGCGGTCCCTGGATCTTGCAAGAAGCGCGAGCGCCCCGGGAATATCCTCCCGATGGTGAACATCCGACCAGAGAAGGTCGTGCTTCTCAATTTCAACCGCGAGATCCACGCATTCAAATTCGCGGACGAGGACCGCCGCGCTGTCGGTCGCGCGCGAGGCACTTGAAGTAAGAACAAGGACCGTTCCCGCATTGACGAACCGGTACAGATGATCGAACAGCCGATGCATCTGCTGCCGGCCATCCTCCGAGATACGGCCATCATTGCCGCATGCGGCATGCCGGATAACGACCAGATTTTTCATTTCTGCTCCTGAAAAGAGAGATTGAACAACCGGGAAAATTATACTTTAATTTCCTCATATAGTCAAAACATACGGGCGTTTTCACGCGGAAAACATTGAGAAAATCGGGAAATTATGGTATGGTAATGCCACAACGAATCGCCATGAGCCCCTCGAGCGGCATGAAGAATTTTTTCCTCTTTCTCGGCGACGTCATCGCGCTCTATGCGTCGCTCCTTGTCATGCTCGTCCTCCGCTACGGCGCCGGCCTCTATCGGCAGTTCGTGGACATCCACGCGGTCCCCTTCACGGTGATCTTCGTGATCTGGCTCGTCATTTTCTACATCGCCGGGCTTTATGATCTGCGCCGCCTCCGCAACAACGTGGATTTCCTGAAGACGCTCGCGCTCGCGACCGCCATCGGCGCCGCGTTCGCCGTCCTTCTCTTCTATTTCATCCCCGCCTTCGGCATTACGCCGAAAACGAACCTCTTCTTATTCCTTCTCATCTTCATCGTCATTGAGACCGTCTGGCGCCGGGCCGCGAACAACATCCTCAGCGCCGGCGAGGCGCCGAACCGCGTCGTCCTGATCGGCGACGGCGCGATCGCCGAAGAGATCGCGGCGACCATCCGGGAAAACCCCCAGCTCGGTTACGCGATCGTGAAACAGATCCCGGAACCGGAGGCCTACCGGGATCCCGCCGCCATCACGCAGGCGCTCGAAAAATCCGGCGGCAACACGATCGCCGTTCCCCGCCACCTGAAGAAGGAAGGTTCGTTCGCCCCGATGCTCTATACCCTTTTCGGAAAGGGCATTCTCGTCATTGATATCGCCGAGCTCTATGAGCGCGTCCTCCGCAAGGTTCCCCTCACCGACATCGAGGAAACCTGGTTCCTGGAGAACATTGAAGGAGCCGGGAAGTATTATGATTCCCTGAAGCGCGCGGGCGAGTTCCTCTTCGCGCTCATCGCGGGCATCATCCTGCTTCCGCTGGAGCTCCTGATCGCGCTCGCGGTCCGATTGTCGTCGCGCGGCCCGATCATCTACCGGCAAACGCGCGTCGGCCAGGGCGGCAAGCTCTTTACGCTCTATAAATTCAGGACCATGCGCGCCGCCGAAAAGAATGGATGGCTCACTACCGATAAGGCGCGCATCACGGGCGTCGGACGCTTCCTGCGCAGCACGCATCTCGACGAGCTGCCGCAATTCATCAACCTCGTCCGCGGCGACGTCTCCCTCGTAGGCCCCCGCCCGGATTTCATTGACTTCTATAAAGAACTGGAGCGCGCGGTCCCCTACTATGCGATCCGCACCCTCGTAAAACCCGGTATCACCGGCTGGGCGCAGGTCGTCTTCCCGGTCACGGAGTCCGCCGAGCAGGCGAAAGAGCGGCTATGCTACGACATCTACTATCTCAAGAACCGCTCTCTCATCCTTGATGTCCTCATTATCCTGAAGACGCTCAAGACCATCGTGACGGCGGCCGGCAGATGACCACCCCGCAGCATCACTGCCACGGCCCTTATTTCGAATAGAATGAATCTCCCCCAGCTTACGCTCAGGGCATCATGAGATACCCGGCGCGCGGCCATACGGCCCCAGCAATACGAGCACGGGAGATTCTCCACCCTCCGGGCTTCGCTTCATCCCCAACCTTACGGTTGGGGATTTCGCTTCAGGTGGATTAAAAAATCTTAAAATATTTCTAAAAACATCTCTTTATCAACGATCGTGGATTAAGAGATGTGAGCTCATTCTTCTTGCGCGAGTGCTGGAATAAGCGAGCTCAGTTCTCTTTTTGGACGACCGTTCATAAAGAGATGTGGGTTCGTTTTTTTCACGCGATTACTAGGATCAGCGAGCTCAGTTCTCTTTTTGGACGACCGTTCATAAAGAGATGTGGGCTCTTTTTATGGGGGGCGGTCGCGGGGGCGGTCGCGGATCAAGAGACGTCTGTTCCTTTTGCGGGGGGGTGCGGTCACTCGCCTCGGCCGAGGCGGGTGACCGCGCTGTTTCAGGCCACCGGGCCGTGCTATACTCTGAACCATGAATATTCTCGTTACCGGCAGCGCCGGGTATATCGGCGGCCTGCTGATAGAAAAACTGTCGAACGATCCTGCGGTAGAGCGGATCATCGGCATCGACCTGCTCCCCGCGCCGGAACGGTTCCGTTCGGACCCCAAGATCACATGGGTTCGCGCCGATCTCGCCATCCGCGGCTGGGAGGAACGGATCCCCGCCAATTTACGCATTGACGCCATCGTTCACTGCGCATTCAAGATCCGCACGCCCTACGGCCGCAAAAAAGCGACCGAGCAGAACAACATTGACGACTGCCGCAACGTCTTTTCGTTCGCCGCCGCACGGCACATTCCGAAGCTCATTTATCTTTCCACGGTCTCGGTCTATGCCGCGCGCCCGGAAAACATCGGCAAACTGCTCACGGAAGACGACCCGATGCTTGAGACCGAAAATCCCTATGGCGTTCAGAAGGCGGCGACCGAACGCGACCTGCAGGAGATCCTCGGGAAAGCGAACGGCGGGACCAAGGCCGTCGTCCTCCGCCTGAACAGCGTGACCGGCCCCGTCGGCCAGAGTCTCGCGAGCAAGTTCGGCCTCATCACCTTCCTGAAGAAGCTCCTTCCCTTCATTGTCGAAGCAGATCCGCACTGGGCGCGGCAGTTCGTGCACGAGGCCGACCTGAACGAGATCATCTATCGCCTGACCATGCAGGATCTTCCGGCGGGCGGAACGAATCCATCGATCTTCAATGTTGCGCCGGAAAAATTCCTCACGGCACGCGACATGGGCGCACTGCTCCGCAAGCGAGTGCTCCGCCTGCCGCCATGGGCGGTCAAGCCGCTCTTCGCCGCCGCCTGGCATCTTTCGCTCGGACGCGTTCCGACGCGCCCCGATTCCGCGAAAGGACTCATTTATCCCATCAACGTGGATGGTACGCGCATCGAAAAGGCGCTTGCCCTCCCCTATGCCCATACCGCAGAAGACGCCTTTCTTGGAAAAGCATAAATTTGAATACATCAAGGTCGGACCTCGCCGCGAGATCCGACCTTGTCCGCCGGGAACCTTTTTGACGCCGGGATCGTACTACAAACGCACGGACCCGCGGTCGCGATAGGTCCGGAAAAAACAAAATTTCACAAATAAAAATGAACAAAAAAGAGTATCTGCCCTGGATCCTCGCGGCAGGCGTCGTGATCGGGTTTTCCCTGGTCGCGCCAGCCTTCGCTCAGGGTATGCCGGGCAGGCCGGGCGATAACCGCCCGATGGGTGCCTGGCAGCAGGATGGGTCGCCCGCACCAGCGGTCGTCGGCAGTATCACTGCCATAAACGGCACAACGCTCACGCTGCAGGCATGGGGCCGGGGCGACCGGAAGGACGCCACGAGCACCACCTATACCGTTGATGCGGCGAACGCCACGGTCTACGACAAGGGCGCGACCTCCACGCTCTCCTCGCTCGCCACGGGAGACATGATCGCCGTCCGCGGCACGATGAACGGAACGACCGTCACAGCGACCGTGATCCGCTACGGCATGAACGGCGCCCTTGGACGCCGCGGCATGGGCGACGCATCGCGAACCGCGCCCTTCACGGGAAACGGCCAGCCGATCGTCGGCGGAACCGTCGCTTCAGTGAACGGCACGACATTCACGATCGTGAATTCGGGCAATGCCACCTATACCGTTAACGCGGCGAATGCCACGGTCGTCGATCGCGGGACAACCTCGACGATCGCAAGCATCGTTACGGGCGACAATGTCCTCGTTCAGGGAACTGTGAACGGCACGGATATTGCAGCGACCTCGGTCATCGTCCAGGGAGGACCCGCAAATGCGACCGCAACGCCGGCGCACCGGTCCGGCTTTGATCCGTTCGGTTTCTTCAAGTCCATCGGAGGATTCTTCAAGCACTTCTTCGGCTTCTAGAACCTGTCCGAATGTTTCAAAAAAATCCCGCTCGGCGGGATTTTTTACATCCAGGACCCCTCCTTTCCTCCCTCGCTTCGTCGGAGCGGCTTCGCGGGGCGAGCCCTTAGATAACCCCTCCTATCCTCCCCTTAGAAAAGGGGAGGAAGTTTAATTCCTCCTCCCTTTCGAGGGAGGAGCTAGAGGAGGGCTCAGGAGGGACGCTGCGCCGCGGCCTCTTTTATTTTGCGCTCCACCTCGGCGAGCGGGATGCGGTCGCCGGAATGGACGACCGACTGGATGGAACTCCCGCCGTCGCCGTGCCAGCGCGGCATCAGATGGACATGCAGATGATCCACCTCCTGGCCGCTGGCCCGACCCTGATTGATGCCCATCGTGATGCCGTCCGGTCCGAGCGCCGCCGCGAGCAGAGCGGCCACCTTCTTTACGGCCGCAAAAAGCGGCGCAACCTCGTCGTCCGGCAGCGCCAGGAGCGTCGGCGCATGCTGTTTCGGGATGACCATCGTATGCCCCGGCGCGCGCGGCAGGATATCGAGGAATGCCATCACGCGATCATCCTCATAAACGATCTTTGCCGGAATGACGCCGGAAGCGATCTTGCAAAAAAGGCAATCCTGGTCCTGCATCACAGTTCAGACCTTCAGACGTTTCTTGATCTCTTCAACGATCTTCTCGAGCAGCACCGATTCCTGGGTTCCGGCAGAAAGATCGCGCATGATGACGCTCTTTTCGTATGCCTCGCGCTGCCCCAGGATAAGCGCCAGCGCGACGCCCTCTTTATCGGCGACCTTCAGCTGCGCGCCAAGCGAATCCTTGGCAAGCGCCTCGGCCACCATGATGCCGGACCGGCGCAGCTCTTCGCGGAGCGCGAAAGCGTTCTTCTTCGCGAGCGTTCCCGCGTGCGCAAGGAACACCTTCTTCACGGGCCGCGCCGCGAGCGAGATCTCCTTTGCGCGCAAGGCAGCGATCAGGCGCTCTGCGCCGAGCGCGACCCCGAGCGCCGGCGTCGCATGTCCGCCGATGATCTCCATCAGATAGTCATAGCGTCCCCCGCCGCCCAGAGCGCCGAGCTCCGCCTCCTTGCCGTCGGCAAAGATCTCAAACACGGTACGGTTATAGTAGTCGAGACCGCGCACCAAGCGGGCATCCACTTCGTAGGTGATGCCGACCTCCTCGAGATATTCCAGCGTCGCGCGGAAATGCGCCTTGCATGCCGAGCACAGCTTGTCCAAAAAATTCGGCGCCCGGTCCTTGAACGGCTGGCACTGGGGCTGCTTGCAATCCAAAAGCTTCAACGGATTCGTTTCAAGGCGGCGCACGCAGTCCTCGCAAAGTTCGCCGACATGCTGACGATAGTAATTCTGGAGCTGCCGTTTGTAATTGGGACGGCAGACGCGGCAGCCGATGGAATTGATCTTCAGGGTCGGATCCTTAAGCTTCACTTCCGCAAGGAGATTGATGGAGAGCGTGATGATCTCCGCATCGTAGATCGGATCGTTCTGCCCGCCGATCACTTCGAATCCGATCTGCGTGAATTCGCGATAGCGGCCGAGCTGAGGGCGGTCGTGCCGGAATACGGGGCCGAAATAGGAAAGACGCTGCGGCGGCGCGAGACGGCTCATGCCGTGCTCAAGATACGCGCGGCAAACGCCCGGCGTATACTCCGGACGAAGCGCCAAAAGGTCGTCGCCCTTCGTGCGAAGCGTATACATTTCCTTTGCCACGACATCGCTCTCCTCTCCGGAGGTCTTATTATAGAGCGCGGCATCCTCCAGGACCGGCGGCTCGATGCGGCCGAACCCGTATGAACGTCCGATGGAGCGCGCGGCGTTCTCTATCTTCTCCCAGTACGGCTCATCCACGGGGAGAATATCGTGCATTCCCTTTGGCGCATGGAAGGCGTCGGGTTTTTTTTCTTTTGGTTTTTCTTTGTGATTCATGGATTAAAATCGTTCGCGTGAATCATCGCACCGGCGCTAATCCGGGTAGTTCGGAGCCGAGAAGAGAGTGACGGCGTTGAGCGGCCAGAGGCGGACCCTGACCAGACCAACGATATTCTTCGCCGGAAGCGGACCCCAGCTGCGGGAATCATAGCTCGCCGGACGGTTATCGCCAAGCATCAGATAGCTGCTGGAGGAAAGATTGAAGGTCTCGTTGCCCGAAGTCACAATGCCCGAGGGGAGGTACGGCTCATGCAGCACGAAGCCGTTCGGATGGCTCGTGTTGTAGATCGTCACCGTGCCGCTCGCGATCGTCACCCGCTCGCCGGGAAGACCGATGATGCGCTTGATGAAATACGTGCTGTAATCCTCCGGATCATGGAACACGACGACCTCGCCCCGCTCCGGCGGACGGAAACGGTAGGTCAGCTCATCCACAAGAACGTAATCGCCATTGGAGAACGTCGGCGACATGCTGGTGCCGCTCACGAGGAACGGCTGCACGAGAAACGTCCGCACCAAAAAGACCGCAACAATGGCAACGACGACTATCTCAAAGATCTCGAGGAGTGACGATAGGAATTTTCTCATGCGAAATTTCGTGAAGCGCACCCAATGTCTTTCATTATAGGTACGGTTATGGAATAATCAAGCTATGGAATCCCCGACGGTCCTGATCGGCCTCGGCAACCCCGGCGCCGAGTACGCATCAACCTACCATAATATCGGCATGGCGGCGGTCGATGCGATCGCCGCGGACATTTTCGGCGGCGCGAACGTCCCCTGGGAGACCCACCAGAAGCTGTTTTCATATGCCCGCACCGGCCATTGGGCCTTCGTAAAACCCCTTACCTTCATGAACGACTCGGGGAGGGCCGTCCGCGAAGCAGTCCGCAAATTCAATGCTGCGCCGGAGGACATCGTCCTCCTCCACGACGACAGCGACCTCCTCGTCGGCGAATGGAAAATGTCGCGCGGCCGCGGCGCGGCCGGCCATCACGGCGTGGAATCGGCGATCGCGGCGCTTGGCACGAATCAATTCCTCCGCGTCCGCATCGGCATCCGCCCGCCGGAGGAACGGACCCGCGAAAAGGCGGGCTCTTTCGTGCTTCATCCCGTTCAGAAATCCTCCGAACCGATCTTCGCAAAAATATTCGATGAGATCGCCGAAGCGCTCGCCGAACCATCCACGCAACCCCTTCCATGAGCATCACCACGGCAACGGTCATCGGCTGGCTGCTCGCCTACCGCTACCTCATCCTGTTCCCTCTTGTCCTGATCGAGGGACCCATCGTGACGATCATCGCCGGCTTCATGATCTCGCTCGGCCAGTTCAATTTCTTCATCACCTATCCCCTCGTGGTCGTCGGCGACATCGCCGGCGATCTCTTCATGTACGCCCAGGGGCGATGGGGCGGCAAGCCCGCCATAAGGAAATGGGGGAAATTTTTCGGCATCCGGCAGGGAACGATCGCAAAGATCGAGGATCATTTCAAGCAGCGTCCCGGAAAGACGCTCATCTGGGGAAAGATCTCCCATTTCCTCGGCGGCCCGATCCTGATCGCCGCCGGCATGTCCCAAATGCCCGTCTCCGAATTCCTCTGGTACAACTTCCTCGGCACGCTGCCGAAATCCCTGATCCTGCTCCTTATCGGATTTTACTTTGGCCGCGCGTATGCTACATTCGATACGTTCTTCCAGTATGCCGGATGGGCCCTTGCGGGCATCATCATCATTGCGGCCATCGTCTATTTCATCATGGCGAAGACCAGCAAGGAATACCTCGAGGAAGAAGAATAGCATCCCATGAACCTCCATTCTGAAAAGAAATCCGTTGCGACCAAGAAAGGCAGCATCGTCTACTTCGCGGCGGGCCCCAAGGACGCTCCCCGGACCGCCATGCTGCTCCACGGCCTATCGTCGAACCACACGACCTGGCTGAACTTCATGGAACGGTTCGCCACGGAGAATATCCGAACCATCGTACCGGACCTCCGCGGGCACGGCTTTTCGGACCAATCCAAAAAAAGGGACTGGTACGACTTTTCGGTGTTTGCCGACGATCTCGCCGCTATTGCCGAGCAGGAACAGCTTTCCGCCTTCGATCTCACCGGATACTCGTTCGGCGGCTATGTCGCTCTTACCTATGCCGCCGCCCACCCCGAAAAACTCCGCAGCCTTGCGCTCGTCAGTGCGAATTTCATGAACCCGCTCCGCTATGGGCGCTTTTCACCGCTCGCGCCCGCGGCG
This sequence comes from Candidatus Parcubacteria bacterium, assembly GCA_027424065.1. GTDB lineage: Bacteria > Patescibacteriota > Minisyncoccia > UBA6257 > 2-01-FULL-56-20 > CAJAQL01. Next base: position 9,647 of record DAIBYH010000003.1, read on the forward strand.
GCCGCCTTCGTGGACAGCCTGGCATGGCTCACCTATCCCCAATGGCTCAAAAACTACCCCTATTTCGAACATGGGAAATCGACCGGCTATCTTGATTCAACGCTCAAGGGCCTCATCACCATGCCGCTCTCGGTGAATTTCTGGATGCTTGCACGCACGCTCCGCCTGGACCTCTCCGATGCCCTGCCCCGCATCGCCTGCCCCACGCTCATCGTCCGCAGCGCAAGCGATCCCTACCTGACCGAACGCGAGGTCAAGGATATGGCGCGGAAGATCGAACGGGCGCGGGCTGTCACGATCGAAAGCGACAGTCATTATCTTGCATCCCGCGACCAGGATGAGCTCGCACGCGAACTCCTTCCCTTCATCGCCGACCCCGCATCATTCATTCAACGACCATGAACATTGCGATCTGGAGCGATACCTTTCCGCCACAGGTGAACGGCGTCGCGAGCGTCGCTCGCGATCTTGCGGCGGCCCTTGCGGACGCAGGGCACCGCGTCGCCGTTTTTTCCGTGGTCGACGACGAACGCGAAGCCGGAACCGTGGAAGGATCGTATGCCATCCACAAGATCCCCGCGCTCTCCGTCCCGAAATTCATCTATTCGGGAGGGCAGCTTGCATTCGCCGTCACGCCAAGCCCTGCGGCGCTCCGCGCGCTTAAAAAATTCAAGCCCGATATCATCCATTCGCACACTCCCTTCGTTGCAGGATGGCACGCCGTGATCGGAAAAAAACTGCTGCGGGTCCCTATCGTGGGAACGCACCACACCTTCTTCGACGATTATCTGAAACACATCAAGCTCGACTATGCCTGGGGCAGGAATTTTTCATGGAAGATCATGACGGCCTACTATAACCGCATGGATGCCGTCACAAGCCCTTCACGCGCGCTCGCCGCGGCGCTCCAGGAGCACGGCCTTTCCGTTCCGCTCCACGTGGTCCCTAATCCGGCGAACACCGAACTTTTCACCCCCGTTGATCCTGCGGCGAAACAGGAATTGAAGCAGCGCTACGGTCTTGGCAAGCAAGCCATCGTCTATATGGGCCGCACGAGCTATGAAAAGGATATCGATCAGGCCATTGAGGCATTCTCTCTTGCGGCAAAGGAACTGCCCGACGCGACCCTTATGATCGTGGGCGACGGACCGGAACGGAAACGGCTTGAAGCGCTCGCGCGCGAGAAGTCGCCGGACGGACGCATCATCTTCACCGGCATGCTGCGCGGAGAGGCGCTGCGGGATGCGCTTGCCGCAAACGATCTCTTCCTGACCGCAAGCCGCAGCGAGAACATGCCCGTCTCCGTCATTGAGGCCATGGCCGCCGGTTTGCCGGTCGCGGCAGTCCGCGCCAAAGGCATGCCGGAGATCGTTTCGCACGGAGAGAACGGCCTGCTGGCAGAACCGGGACGGCCAGACCTCCTCGCCCGCATCATCGTCCAGCTGTTCTCGTCGCCGGACGACCTTGCCGCGAAGGCCGCCGCCTCCCGAAAGATCGCCGAACGGTATTCGCGTGCAAGCATTGCGCGCGCGACGGCCGAGCTCTACGAGAAGATCATCGCCGAACATCGCGGAAAGAGAAAGAACGCTGGAGGTTCCTCCCCGAAAAAGGTAAGATGAAGGAATGAAGGTCTGCCTCTATCTCGAAATGTATCACGCCTTCGGAGGAAGGCTGTATAAGAACATCGGCACCGGCCTGCTCTCATCCTACCGCAACCAGAAAGAGGTGCTCTCGCGGAGCGGCATCGAATTCGTGGAGGCCTGGGATCCGTCCTGCGACATCCTGCAGATCAATACGCCCTGGCTGAATTCCCTGCGCCTGATCCGCAAGGCGCGCCGCCTCGGCATGCCGGTCGCCATCTGGTCGCATGTCACCGCGGAGGATGCCCGCGAGGTTTTCTGGCCGAATCGCTTCCTCTATCCCCTCATCAAGCGCTATCTGAAATACGCCTACGGCCTCGCCGATATCGTATTCTGTCCGAGCGAATATACGCGCTCGCTCCTCATCGGCTACGGCCTCCGACCGGAGAAGCTCGTTGCCGTTTCGAACGGCGTCGACGTCCATGTCTTCAAGCGGGACGACGGCAAGCGCGAGTCGGCGCGGAATGAGTTCCGGCTGAAAGGAATGGTGATCGGAACCGTCGGCCTCGCTATTCCCCGCAAGGGCATCGACACGTTCCTCGCGCTTGCCCGGGCATTTCCGGAACACACCTTCGTCTGGTTCGGCAAGATCTACAGTTCGCTCCTTGCCCAGCCCCTCCCGAAAGACCTTCCTTCGAACGTCATCTTCACCGGCTACGTCAAAGATATCGTTGCCGCATTCAATGCGCTCGACATCTACGTCTTTCCCTCTCGCGAAGAAAATCAAGGCATGACGAACGTTGAAGCTGCGGCGGTCGGCGTCCCCATGCTTCTCCGGGATCTTCCCGCGTATCGCGGCTATTTCACCGACGAGAGCGACTCCCTGATGGCGAAGGCCGAAGAAGAATTCGCCCCGAAGCTCGCCCGTCTGCTCAATAATAAAGAGGAGCGGGAGGCGCTCGCCGCGCGCGCCAAAGAACGCGTCATCCGGGAACAATCACTGGAAGCCTGCGGCGAAAGAATGCGCGGCCTCTACGAAATGCTGCGTTCCCCCAAGAAATGACGAGGCAGGGAAATTTCATTTCTTTTTAATCTCACCGGCATAAGGTGGGACCATGGAAGATGCCGCATATTATCATGCGCTTGCCGTACGCTCAGCGGGAGATTACGGAAAGCTGAAACTCGAACGGAACGGCGCGGCGAACTGGCAGGAGGCCTGCGAAAGGACGCTTGGTCCCTCGTGCGGCCGCGCGATCGCGGACTACTATGAGCTTCAAGAACGTGGCATTCGCCTGCTCCTTGCCGAGGACCCGGGCTTCCCGCCGGAGCTGCGCGAGATCCCCCATCCCCCGTTCGCTCTTTATATAAGAGGGATCCTTCCGGACCCCAAGACGGCGCGGCTCGCGATCGTGGGCACCCGGCGGGCGACGCCCGACGGAAAAACAACGGCGCGGCGGTTCTCTGCGGCGCTCGCCCGCGCCGGAGCCGCCGTTGTGAGCGGTCTCGCTTTCGGCATTGACGCAGCGGCCCATGAAGGATGCCTTGAAGCTGCCGGAACGACGATCGCCGTACTGCCCGGAGGCCTCAATGAGATCTATCCTCGCAACAACGCGCGGATCGCAGAGCGGATCCTCGGCGCCGGCGGCGCCATCGTCTCGGAATATCCCCCGGGAGAACCGGCCTATCCCGCACGGTTCCTGGAACGGAACCGCATTGTGAGCGGACTCTCCCGCGGCGTGCTCGTCATCGAGGCGCCGGAACGGTCGGGATCCCTCGCGACCGCGCGATTCGCCATTGAACAGAACCGCGACGTCTTCGTGGTTCCCGGTCCCGTGACCCATCCCCACTTCAAGGGATCGCATGGCTTGATCCGCGACGGCGCAGAGCTCGTCCGGGGGCCGGAAGATATCTTCACCGCCTACGGCATGGCTCCCGCGGACCGCCTGCAAACCGCCGCGGGAGATCCGGAAACACGGGCTATTATCGCCTGCCTCGCTTCATTCGGCACGCCCGGCGACATTGACAAAATAGCGGCGGCGACTAAACTGGAACCCCGTATCGTAAGCCGGATCACGAGCATGCTCCTTATTCAAGGCGTTCTTCGGGAAGACGGCGCGGGCTTTATGATAAACTGAAAGAGCATCATTATGGACCTCATTATTGTTGAATCCCCCACGAAAGCGAAAACCATCGGCAAATTTGTCGGAAAAGATTTTGTCGTGGAATCTTCCTATGGCCATATCCGCGATCTGCCGAAAAGCAAGATCGGCATTGACGTCGCCCATGACTTCCAGCCGACCTACCTCATTCCTAAGAAAGCGGAACCTGTCGTTGCAAACCTCCGCAAGCTCGCCAAAAAGGCTGAGCGCGTGATCCTCGCAACTGACGAAGACCGCGAAGGAGAGGCGATCGCCTGGCACCTCGTCCAGGCGCTCGACCTTGAAAAGAAAGGCACCAAGGTCACGACCGAACGCATCGCATTCCACGAGATCACCAAGGATGCGATCCTCCGCGCCCTGGAGCATCCCCGCGACCTGGACCTCAATCTTGTCGACGCACAGCAAGCGCGCCGGATCGTGGACCGGCTCGTCGGCTATGAGCTCTCGCCGTTCCTCTGGCGCAAGGTGCGCTACGGACTTTCCGCGGGCCGCGTCCAGAGCGTCGCCGTCCGGTTGATCGTGGAACGCGAACGCCTGATCCAGGCTTTTCAGAAGGAGGAATACTGGACTATTGAGGCGGAGTTCTCGGGCGAGCGATCAGGAAGTCCTGAGAACAAATCGCTAATCTCTAATCGCTCCACGTTTCCGGCGACGCTTATCGCCGTGAACGGAAAAACACTTGGGAAAATGGGCATCCCGAACGAGGCCGAAGCGGAACGCATTGTCCAGGGCGTCCGCGAGGCATCGTTCCATATCAAGGACATCGCCATCAAAGAGGTGCGCCGGAATCCAGCGGCGCCGTTCACTACCTCCACGCTCCAGCAGGAAGCGGCGCGCAAGCTCGGATTCTCAGCCAAGCAGACCATGATGGTCGCCCAGCAACTTTATGAGAACGGTTTCATCACCTACATGAGAACCGACAGCGTGAATCTTGCGGAATCGGCGCTTGCTCAGGCGCGCACCGTCATTGCTTCCGAATTCGGCGCCGAATATGCCCTCCCCGAACCGCGGCGCTATGCGACGAAAAGCAAGGGCGCTCAGGAGGCCCACGAGGCGATCCGCCCAACGAACCTCGCCGCCACAGCTGCGGCACTCGGCATCAGGGAACGGAACGGCGTCCGTCTCTACGATCTCATCTGGAAGCGCACCATCGCCTCGCAAATGAAGGAGGCGCTTCTTGAGCAGACCGCTGTGGACATCGAGGGAAATGCTGAGCAATTAGCAATTAGTGACGAGCGATCAGAAAATCCTGACGACCGATCGCCGATCGCTAATCGCTGCTTGTTCCGCGCGAACGGCCAGACCGTGAAATTCGACGGATTCATCCGCGTCTATACCGAAGGGCGCGACGACGACGCATCGGAGGAAGTGGAGGGGCGCCTCCCGAAGCTCGCGATCGGCGAGCCGCAGAACGCCGAAACCGTGACGCCCGTCCAGCACTTCACCGAACCGCCCGCGCGCTATACCGACGCGACCCTCGTTAAAGCGCTGGAAGCGGAAGGCGTCGGACGTCCGTCCACCTACGCGCCCACGCTGTCCACCATTCAGGACCGCGGCTATGCGGAAAAGATCGATAAAAAATATCAGCCGACCGAGATCGGCATCCTTGTGAACGACCTCCTCGTGGAAAATTTCCCTGAGATCGTGGACATCAAGTTCACCTCCCGCATCGAAGAGGAATTCGACGAAGTCGCCGAAGGAAAAATGAAGTGGACCGACGTCTGCCGCGAATTTTACGTACCATTCAAGAAAGAGCTCGCGGAAAAGGAGGCGACCGTGGAAAAGCAGGTGGAGATCTCCGACGTCCCCTGCCCCGAACATCCCGGTGAAATGATGATCATTAAATTCGGGCGCATGGGCAAATTCCTCGCCTGCCCCCAGCCGGGCGTGAAGATCACGCTCCCCATGCCGGAAGAGGCGGCGCAGATAAAGGCATTGGAAGAAAAGACGAAGGATGAACGCTGTCCCATTTGCGGCAAGCCCATGAAGGTGCGCCGGGGCCGATTCGGATTCTTCCTTGGCTGCGTGGACTATCCGACCTGCAAGGGCGTTGCGAAGATCTGGGACAAGACGGGATTCAAGTGTCCGAACTGCAAGATCGGAGACATCGTCCTCAAGAAGTCGCGCGGCCGCGGACGGCCTTTTTATGCCTGCAATCGGTGGCCGGCATGCACCTTCCTCATGAGCAAGAAACCTGAATCCGAGGCCGATCTTGCGGAAGCCCTCAAGCACTGGCAGGAAAATCCTCCGAAAGAAAAAAAGGCGGGAAGCCGAACCAGCGACAGAACATCGCGAAAGAAGAAATAACTCCCCGAGCCTGTCCGTCCCCGTACAAAAAAACCGCCATTGGCGGTTTTTTTGGCATTGCACCGGATCAGCCGTATACTTACCTCATGCTGATCTCCGACCTCATCAAAAAAGACCCGACCGGCCTCATTGCCCGCGCAGCAAGATTCGCCGAAAAGGCCCATCACGGCCAGTTCAGAAAAAGCGGCGAGCCATACTTCAAGCATCCCCTCGCGACCGCGGAGACCCTCGCAGCATGGCACATGGACGATGTCACGATCGCGGCAGGCCTTTTGCACGACACCGTGGAAGACACCGGAACGCCGCTTGAGACGATTGAAAAGGAGTTCGGCAAGGACGTGGCGTTCCTCGTGAACGGCGTCACGAAGCTCGGCCATTTCAAGTACCGCGGCGAAAAACAGGATCCGAAACATCAGGCCGAGAATCTCCGGAAGATGGTCATCGCGCTCTCGGAAGATCTTCGCGTCGTCTTCATCAAGCTCGCCGACCGGCTCCATAATATGAATACTCTCGCCGCTCTCCCGCCGGCAAAACAGAAACGCGTCGCGCTCGAAACCGACGAGATCTATGCGCCCCTCGCCTATCGCCTCGGCATGTACGACCTCTCCGGCGAACTCCAGGACCTCGCCTTCCCGTTCCTCCACCCGAAGGAACACGAATGGCTCATCGCGCATACCCGCGAGCAATACGAAGCACGCCTCGCCTATTTGGAAAAGATAAAACCCGACATCGAACGCGTTCTGCGCGCCCACGATATCGTTCCGCTCGGCATCGAAGTTCGAGCGAAACGCTATAGCAGCCTCTATAAGAAACTTCTGCGCCGCAACATGGAAATAGGGCGGGTCTACGACATGGTCGCGCTGCGCATCATCGTCGCCACGATCCCCGAATGCTATGCGGCCCTCGGCATCATCCATGAGGCCTGGCCCCCGGTACCGCGGCGCATCAAGGATTATATTGCCATGCCGAAACCGAACGGCTACCGAAGCCTCCACACCACGGTCATCGGCCCGGAAGAAAAGACCATGGAGATCCAGATCCGCACGCAGGAAATGCACGACGAGGACCAATACGGCGTCGCGGCGCACTGGCTCTACAAGGAAAAGAACGGCGGCGCCATCTCCGGCAAAAAACTTGCCGAAGAGCTCACCTGGGTGCAGCAGCTCAAAATGTGGCAGGACCATTTTTCCGGACAATCCACGGATACCGCAGAGATGCTCCAGGCAATGAAAGTGGACTTCTTTCAGCATCGCATCTTTGCCGTCACGCCGCGCGGCGATGTCGTTGACCTTCCCGCCGAATCAACGCCCGTGGATTTTGCCTACCACGTCCATTCCGAGGTCGGCAACACCTGCGTCGGCGCGAAGGTGAACGGCGCGCTCGTACCGCTGGACCATAAACTGAAATCCGGCGACATCGTCCAGATCCTCACGCAAAAAGGCAAGAAGCCATCCGAGGACTGGCTCCGTTTCGCAAAAACGACGATCGCGCGCGACCACATCCGCATCGCGCTCCGGTCCCGGAACAAGGTCCTCGCGGGATCCCGTCCGCCCGCGCACTGCGAATTGAAGATCGCCGTAGACAACCGATCAAGCATCGTAAAGGACATCTCCGCCCTGATCACCCGCAATCATGCGACCATCACAAGCTTCCACTACGACGACCCGAAAGGGAGCCGCTATCCGTTCGATCGCGTCATGGTCCAGATGTCGGACAAGGCGAAGATCGAAAAGCTGATTGCAAAGCTTAAGACGATCCCTGGCGTGAAGGAGATAAGCTACCGGATCCTATAGGATCGCCGACGATGGATCATTTCCCTGCGTTATAGAGCGCCTGAACCTCCGCCGCAGAGAGAGCACGGTTATAGACGCGAACGCTCTGAATGAAGCC
>DAIBYH010000004.1 GCA_027424065.1 Candidatus Parcubacteria bacterium
TCTGCAGGCTCCTCAGATCTCGTATCCGGGAAATTGCCAGGGGAGGGGTGCGGTTTTCGGCTTCTGGTATTCGTATGGCAGGTTTGCCATGAACCGATCGCCGTAAGGACGGTTGCTGTCCGGGAAGACGGTCACGACGCGGATCTTCCCTTCCGGATTGCGCAGGGCGTCCAAAGTTCCGGCCGCTTTCCGTTGTTTCAGGAATTGCAGTCCGCCAAGATAGGCGAAGCCGCTGCTCGGACCCGGTGTGAGTCCCATGATCCAGCTGAACCAGAGGCTTGCGAGGTAGGATGGCCGAGTACTGATCTCCACGATCTCATCGGTGGCCTCTTTCCAGGGGAGCGTGATCTCCTTCATGCGATCCCGGTCGCGGACGCCGGGGATCTCTTGCTTGGGAGCAAGGAGGACGCCGACGATCGTGACATTCTCCGAATGTTTACGGAGACCTCGGCTGATACCGACGATGGTTCCGCCGGTTCCGATCCCTGAAACGAGAACTTCCGGTGCGCCGCCGAACCGATCGATGATCGTTTGGGCGGCAACGGTCTCATGGAGGGTGGTGCCGTCAAGATTGGCGTACTGGTCGAGGTTATGATGCCCCGGCAGAGCGCCCATCTTTCGTGCTGTTGCGATCCCGCTCAGTCCATCTTCCGGGGGGATGAGTTCGGCTCCCGCAAGGAGGAGCGGATAACGTTTTCCGTCGGGGATGTCCGGCGGGACGATGAGCTTGATCCGGAAGTCCCCGTACGACCTCGCCATATTAGGGAGAGTGACGCCGGTGCTTCCGGAAGTGTTCTCTACAAGGGTGTGAACGCCATTCAGCGCGCCCGATTTTTGGGCTCCTCTGAGGAGGCCGCCCACCGTGAGAAACTTGATGTTCTCGTAGGGCAGGTGGTACGCGACGGCCGCGAAGAGCTCCACGCCGTCATCCGCGAATGGGTTGAGGGATTGTGAGACGGGAATGACCGGAAAAGGCCATTCGTTCCAGTGCTGAACATAGTGACTTGGCTCCATAGGATCCTCGTGTTTTTTAATTTAACAACCACTCGTATCCTTATATAAAACGCCTGGGACGTCAAGGATTCCCGGCTCAGCTTTGCGGTGGAATGGCCGAGTGTTTTTGCACCTCCGTTACTTTGTTCTTCTCGTCAACGAACACGACGAGAGGGTTCAGATCTTTCAATTCCGACGGCTCGAGCCATGCTTCGGCGAGAATGACGACCTTGTCGCCTTTTTGAAAATGCCGCGCCGGCGGGCCGTTCAGACAGATGTCGCCTTTGCCGCGGTCGCCCGGCATGATATACGTTTGCCAGAAAACGCCATTTGAAGCATTTGTGATATTTACATATTGGAAGGGCTTCATGCCGGCGGCATCGATCAGGTTCTCGTCGATCGTAATTGAGCCGATGTAGTTCAGGTCGGCGTTCGTAACGGTTGCGTTATGGATTTTAGCCATGCAGGCGCGGATCAGCATGCTTCCATTGTAGGCCTCGGCTTCGGAAATACAATAGGAAATTTCCATTCACGCCGCGATGCGCTATGATGTCGGAGTGGTGCAGCGATCAAAATTACAACCATAATGAGCAAAAATTCCCTAAAAGAGGGTCTCCAGGAATATGTGGACATGAAAAGCTCGGCAAAGCTCGTCGTGCGGTATGTTCCGGACGACAATGCTGGCGCAGCGGTGAAGATCTTTGATGATAATGATGTGCAGGTCGCGGAAGCGGTTTTTCTGCCCGATCGTATCGATGAGGCCCATATCCTGTGGATGGAATCAACGGAACTCCTGCGCTCGCGCGTCGGAAAGAACGAGGACCCAGGAGTCATTCGTGCTGCGGCCATGAAATTGTTCGCACTGTTCCGCGGCGAGAAGGTCTCGTTCCGTAGCGATTCCGCCGCATCTGAAGAGCGTAAGCCTTCGGGAGACTTTGCTCCGAACCCGGGCAAGCGGATCGAGATCGAGGTTGACGGCGTCGTGTATGAACGGTTGCCGGTGAAGACCCGCATCATTACGACCGCTGATACCGATATTCTGCCGCTCATTGATGAGTACGTGAAGCCTTATGTAAAGCAGGGGGACGTGGTGTATGTGAGCGAAAAGGCGCTCGCGATCACGCAAGGCCGCGTAGTGGATATGGGCGCCGTGAAACCGTCGGCGCTCGCACGGTTTCTTGGTGCGCGCGTGGGCAATGCCTACGGCACGGCCGATTTTCACGGGTTCGGCCACGGTACGGCGCTTGCCATGCAGCTTTTCATAGAAGAGGCAGGTTATTTGCGCGTTCTTCTTGCGGCGGCGATCTCGGCAGTCACCCGTCCGTTCGGCATCAAGGGCATGTTCTATCGTATTTGTGGCAAGCGGGCGAAGTCCATCGACTGCCCGATGTCTTTTCTCGTTCTTGAATACGCCCATTCCGTGAAACTCGCGCCCAATGATCCGAGTGGCGTCGCGAGACGGATCAAGAGGTCCATCGGTTGCGATGCGGTGATCTTGGATGCGAATTACCGTGGCGCGTTCTCTTTGGGAAAGTCCACGCGCAGTATTTCGGAGCCGTTCATCGGGAAGCTCTTTGCCGACAACCCTGCAGGGCAGAGCGACGAAATGACGCCCTTCGTCATCGTGCGAAAAAAATAACGCCCTCGGGCGTTATTTTTTCTCGGCTTCTTCCGGTTCTTTGCCGATGAGCTTTTGCGCTTCTTCGAGATGGTGCTTCGGAACGTAGACCGCCGTCGGACCGCTGTCCACGCCGACGCCCGCCATGACATCTCCCGTTTCTTCGAACTGCAGGAAACAGGGAACGCCGTTGTTCTCAAGAAGCCCCTTGATGCCCTCGGCTTCCATCCGGGTCGGATAGGATGCGAGATAGGTAAGATCGTTCATGTTTTTATAATAGCATACTCCGCCAATTTTGGGCATGAAAGAATTGCTGCCGGCAGGGCGTAGTAATAGGTGAACATGAGAGAAGATCGGTTGATCGGCTTTCATGCAAGGTTATTCCTCCAAAGGTCGATAAACATGATCACCCAACGAACATGAACGTAGTAATGTCGGTATAGTCATTGAAAACTCAAGCCCCAGACAAGGAAGAAATCGGCTCCGGCGCCGCCCTTGCAAATGACGGACCGTGAGCTACCTCCCGAAATAAATGAATAGCGGCCAAGGTGAAGCAAGTCCTCGCGCGAGGGCTTGCTTTTCCGAAGTGCAGCGCATCGACCGGCGAAAATGTGCTTTTGAAACGAGGACAAGAAGAAGGTACGATTATTACACTGTTATGGATTTCCAAACCGATGAATCATGCGCCGTACGGGCGCAACAGGGTGATCAGGCGTCCTTCGGCGCTCTCGTGGACCGCTACCAAGCGAAACTGTTGCGCTATGGCAGAAAATTCCTTTCGGCGCAGGAGGATATCGAGGACATCGTACAGGACGTTTTCGTGAGCGCTTATCAGAACATCAGGAGTTTCGACGCGTCGCAGCGTTTCTCGCCTTGGATCTACCGCATTGCGCACAATGCGTTCATTGATACCCTGAAGAAGAAGACCCGCAGCCCGTTCATCTTCATGGACTTTGATACGCTTATTTCCTATTCGATCCCCGACGATTCCGTCGATCGGGAGCGCGATCAAAAAGAAGTGCGGGAAATGATAGAGCAGGGGCTCGGCCGCCTTTCTCCGAAGTACCGCGAGGTTCTCATCTTCTATTATCTGGAAGAGCTCTCGTACAAGGAGATCGCGGACATTCTTCGCATTCCCCTGGGAACGGTGAGCGTTCGCGTAAGGCGCGCCAAAGAGGAGCTCAGGTCGGTTTTAAAAACTATGCATACGAGCCAACATGACAAATGAGCCGCAGGGCCGGAATTTCAAAGAACGCGTTTTCGCGAGCATTGCGGAGCGCGATATCAAGATCCATCCGAAGATCTATTTCGTGGTGCGGATCGTTCTTTTGGCGATCGTGGCATGCATGACGCTTCTCGTTTCGGTTTTCATAATCAATTATGTCTTTTTCAGTTTGCGCATCAGCGGCAGGAACATGCTTCTCGGCTTCGGGTCCCAGGGGTGGATATGGTTCTTTGCTTATTTCCCGTGGGCCCTCTTGGCCGTTGACGTGATCCTTATGGGATTACTTGAGTGGCTGCTCAAGCAATTCCGCTTCGGATATCGGAGCCCGACGCTTTACCTCTTGATCGTTCTTTTTGCAGTAACGATCTCCGCGGGTTATTTCATGAACCGAATTTCAGGGATCGATGATGCGCTCCTGCGCCAGGCCGATCTGCACTATCTTGGCGGACCGCTGGGGCAGGCATACGAAAGCGTCCGGGGTTCGCACCTTGCCGATGAGGGGATCTGCGAATGCGCCGTCACTGCCGTGAACGGCAATGTCATCACGGCGCGGGACATCAACTCGACAAGCAGCGAATTTCTTACCATCGTTGCGCCGCCCGGCTATGTCGCAACGAATTCCATCCAGGTCGGCAGCGTCGTTTTCGTCGCGGGAACATTGAGCCCGAGCGGTACGATCCAGGCGTTCGGTATCGGCCCGCTTGCAACGAGCGATATCGATTTCATGAATTAGTCCGCCAGAGATCGGATCTCGATAAATTCACGCTCGGATCTTTTTCCTCTCCGTCATCCCGAGCCCGCCGAGGGATCCTTTCTGTTCTGCCATTCTGAGCGAAGCGAAGAATCTTGTCTTCGTGCGGCGGAAAGGATTCCTCGCTTACGCTCGGAATGACAGAGAAGAAGGGAGGTGTGCACCGCGCACGGGCTGCCGTTTTTTAAGATCGGGGAAATTTATGAATGCCGGACCAGGGATATGGTTCCAAGCGCCAGAATGGCGACGATCTGGATCGCGATATTCGTAAAAATAAGACCGAGCGCGGCAAGGCCGATGTTCACGAGCGCAGGTGCCGACACGAAGAACAAGATGATAAGCGCAAACCATGAATTCTTGAGGTCTTGAAAGGAGGGCCCGAGCATGGCGCCGGCGTTCAGCGAAAGAAAGATCATGACCCAGCTTTGCCAGGCAAAAAGACGCACTTCGGCAAGAAGCCGGATCGGTTCGGTGAAAAGAGCGGACCATCCTGCATTCGGAGCGAGCTGCGGAAGAATGAAGAAGTTTCCGAGGAGATAGCGGTTCACGAGAAAGAGAAAGAGGAGGCCGCCGGCAATAGGCGCAACGGAAATGAAAAGTTCTCCAACGAGGGGGATCTTGGATTTTTGATGAACGACGCGGGGCTGGTCCGAGAGGACCGTGAATTCCCTGATCTTCGCGCCGGTGAAGAGGCAGAGGACGGCATGCGATGATTCATGCACCAGGGCGCCGACGTAGTAGAGCCAGCGGACCGGCCCGTAGTTCAGATATCGGCCGTTCAAAAAATTGCTCACATATCCGAAAGCGCTCACGAGAACGATCACGATGCCGAGCCGGAGATCAAGCATAGAGTGCGCGGGAGAGGATTTGAACCTCCAAGCCCTTACGGGCGCTACCACCTCAAGGTAGTGCGTCTGCCAGTTTCGCCACCCGCGCAGCATTAAAATACTAAGTTATCTTCTGCTTTTCGTCCAGCGTCCGATGCGCTCCTCCCGCGCCGTATCCGGCGTTCCGTAAGGCGCCGGGCCTGTGCATTACTTTCATATTGATTTTGAGAGTGATGGTGTACAATTAAAGCAAAGAGAGCGTCGTCTCTTCATTTCAATAAAAATTAAAAATTTTCATGGTACAGGATCAGCTCGTCGAATACATTTCATCGCAGCTCAAGCTCGGCATTTCCCGCGACGCCATCAAGTCGGCGCTTACGGGCGTCGGGTGGGCTCCGCTTGACGTGGAAGATACTCTGAAGAAGGTGGAGGGCGGTGCGGCTCCGGCCGGCGCCCAGGCGGCGGTTGCGCCGAAAACGGCGGCGCCGGCATCCGGCATGGGCGCGGTTTCGTCATCTCCGAAGATCGTTTCGTTCTCCGCGGGTCCTTCCGCGGCGGGGTCGCCGTCGATCGGTCCGACGCAGGTCAAGGGTCCTGAGGCCCAGACGGTCCGGGTGAGCGACCTTGTTTCTTCGGTCGCCCCCGCGTCCGGTTCTCCGTCCGCCGCCAGCGCTCGTCCCATTTCTTTGGGAACAAAAGAGACCGCGGTTCCTGCGGGTGCGGCAACTCAGCCGAAGGCCGCTATGGGAGGTTCCTTCTCCGGCGCCGCAATAACGGCCGGAGCGATGGGGACAAAAAAGAAGGGCGTCAATTGGGTGGAGATCATCGTTGTGGTGCTCCTCGTTGTCTTTGTCGGGTTGTCGGGATATCTCTTCATGCAGAATAGCAGCATGAGCAGTCAGTTGAAGGCCGCGAGCGGACAGTCGCAGAGCGCTTCGCAGAGTTCGGCGGCCGCGATGCAGACCCTGAACGCTTCCAATACCGCATTGACCGCGGAGGTCGCCTCTGCGACCGCGATGAACCAGGACCTCGCGATGAATCTGTCGTTCTTCGTGGTCCCGTCCGGTGCCGCAACGTCCGCGACGTCAGTGACGGTCAGCGGCACCCTTTCGGCGGGTTTGACGAAAGGAACCTACATGGTGACAACGCCGTACGGGGTCAAGGTTTACGTGAAGAACTCTTTCGATAAAAATGTTGCCGCGGCACTGCAGCCGCTTCTCGGTACGACGGTACAGATCGCAGGAACCTATGTCCCGGGAACGCCGAACGTTACCGTGACGACCGTGAACGGAAATCCGACGACGCCTCCGGTCGCGGCGACCACGACAACGAGCACGGCGCCGGTTTCAACGGCGACCACGACGGGCCGAACTGCGACAACGACGCCGTAAGCGATCAATTCGGAACAATGAACAAAAATCCCCCGTTTGGGGGATTTTTGTTTTACCGAAGATGAATTCACCTACTTATCGAAGACGCCGAGATTTTTCAGGGCAACCTTAAAGCTTTCAAGTGCGCGTTCCGCGGCGTCGCGCTTCAGAACGAAGTTGGTTTCATGGGCAATGTCATTGCGCAGCTTATGCGCCTGCCACACCTCTTCGAGGTTCGGCACCTGATCACGGCGCAGGTTCTTCAATTTTTCTCCGAGGCTTGCACCCGGAATACCGGCATACCGCAGGGCATCGTTCAGGATATTATCCGCTTCCATGACAGCCACTTTGAGGTCGTTCATATTGCCTGCAAAAAAATGTTTCTGTACGGTGGCCCAGGAATTTTGCGCATGCTGTTTCGGCATTTCGGTCTTCAAAACGACGTGCCGGATGCGGTCTACGCGGGTGGTCAGCCATCCGGTCTTGATAATGATGGTGATAGTACCGACAATGAGGCCGGCAGTGACAAGAACCGCAAACGCTTCGAGGAACGGAAGGTCGATATTGTAGAGCGCGACGGCGGTCTGGCCGACATGCGTCCATGTTTCCGTGGTCTGTGACAGCGCCGAAGAGATCGTTTGCAGGGTCATGGCAAAGGGATGTGCTTACAATTGCTCGTAGAACTGGCCGATGCCGAGAATGTCGGCCTCGCGCCATTTTTTTCCAATGAGCTGAAATCCGATCGGAAGTTCTCCGGCGGCGAGGGTGGTCGTGGCCCTCATAACGAGCGCGGGAAGCCCCGCCAGATTTACAGGGATCGTGAAAATGTCGGACAGGTACATGGAGAGCGGATCGTGCGTCTTCTCTCCGAACTTGAAGGCGGGCGTCGGCGCGACGGGGGTCAGGATGACATCAACCTGCTCGAAGGCGCGCTTGAAATCCTCCGCGATCAGCGTTCGAACGCGCTGTGCCTTGTCGTAGTAGGCGTCGTAATAACCTGACGAGAGAACGAAGGTTCCCAGAATGGCGCGTCGTTTCGTTTCCGGTCCGAAGCCGAGGCCTTTCTCGGAGAGATAGATCTCCGCAAGGTTTTTCCGGTGCTGCTTGCCTGTGCCGCCGTAACGGATCCCGTCGAACCGCGCAAGGTTGGAACTGACCTCCGCGGGCATGATGATGTAGTAAACGGAAAGGGCATATTTCGTGTGGGGCAGAGAGATCCTCTTGAAGGAAAGACCGAGGCTTTTCAATTTCTCCACCGCGTTTTCCACGGCTTTTGTCACGGCGGGATCGGTTCCAGGGACGAAGTATTCATCGGGGATGCCGATCGTAAGGCGTTTTATGTCGTTGAGAACGGGATGGTCAATGTTCCGGTAGTCCGCATCGGCGCTTGTGGCATCGAGCGGGTCGCGCCCGGCGATCGCTTTGAAGAGGATCGCGGCGTCCTCGGCGGTTTTCGTAAAGGGGCCGATCTGGTCAAGGCTTGATGACATGGCAATGAGGCCCGAACGGGAAACCGCGCCGTAGGTCGGTTTGAGTCCGACGACGCCGCAGAACGATGCCGGTTCGCGGATGGATCCTCCGGTGTCGGAACCGAGCGCGCCAAGCGCGAGATTCGCCGCGATCGCGGCAGCCGAACCGCCCGACGATCCGCCGGGAACGCGCGTAAGATCGTGAGGGTTCCGCGTTTTTTTGAAGGCGGAATTTTCCGTGGAAGATCCCATCGCAAACTCGTCCATGTTGGTCTTGCCGAGGAAGACGGCGCGCGCATTCCGGAGCTTCCGGATCGCGCCTGCGTCATAGCTCGCCTCGTAGTGTTCCAATATCTTCGACGCGGCGGTCGCGGGCTGCCCTTTGATGAGGATCGCGTCCTTGACGGCAATGGGAACGCCGGCGAGCGGACCGACGGTCTCGTCTTTTGCGATAGCGATATCCACCGCTTCGGCCTCCCGCGCCGCCGATGCTTCTGCGGTGCTCAGGTAGGCGCCGATCTCGCCGTCCTTTTCCTTGATGCGGTCAAAGTATGCCTGCGCGACCTCGAGCGCGGAAAATTCTTTGGCAACGAGGCCGTCGTGGAATTTCTTTATGGTGAGCCGGTGGAGAGGTTCCATGGAATTATTCTTCAAAGACGGGCGGAACTTTCAGAAAGCCGTTCTCGGCCTCCGGAAACGCTTCCACGCCGGCGCCGCGGTTGGTGTTTTCCCGTTCCGTATCGTCCCGGAAAACATTTTTCAGATCGGTGCCGCCCGTCATCGGCGGAACGGCGGAGGTATCGAGTGCGCGCAGTTCCTCAAAGTGGCCAAGGATGCTGCCCAGGTCTTTAATGAGGAAATCCTCCTCGGAGGCATCGAGTTTGATGCGTGCAAGTTCAGCGAGGTGCCGAAGCTCTTCTTTGGAGATGGTGGCCATGCAAGCAATATAGCGCATTTCAGGCCCCGATTCAACGCCGGTCCGGCGGGATTTCGTCACGCTTCGGCCTTGCCGAAGCACTCGCGGAACTGGTCGCCGCGATCGTATTCATTCTTGAAAATACCGAAGCTTGTTGCGGCGGGCGAGAGCAGGATGATGTCGCCGGGGTCTGCCGCGGCGAGAGCCTTGCGGAACGCCTCTTCCATGCCTGCGGCCGTTTCAAAGGGAAACGACCCCGGCAGGAGGCCGCGGATCTTCTCCGTTGCCGCGCCCTCAAAGAGGATCGCTTTTTTTGCGGTTCGCACAACCTCGTCCGTGAACTTCTCAAAATGGAGCTGCTTGTCGCTTCCTCCGGCAATGAGAACGATGGGCCGCCCTTCGGCTTTCAGGGTCCGAAGCGCGGCGAGTCCCGCTTCGGGGGTCGTTGAGTTTGCGTCGTTGTAGAACCGGATACCCTGCTTTTCCCCGAGGATCTCGAGCCGGCCCGGCAGTCCGGAAAAATGCTTTACGACGCCCCGTATGGTCTCGTCCGGAATATTGAGGGTCCGCGCCGCCGCGATGGCTTGAGCGGCGTTGCGGCGGTTGTGCTCTCCGGAGAGCGCGATATCCCATTGGTTGGGGAATGCGGCGTCGGTAATGCACGTCGCAGCAAGTGGTCCGAACGCCGCCTCTATCCGCTCTTTTATTTCCGGTGTCGTGACGAAAAAGTCGCCATTGTTCTGGAAGCGGGCAATGGCGGCCTTGTCCTGGAAGTAGCGGTCCATGTCGCCGCGATAGTAGTTCATGTGGTCCGGCATGAAGTTCGTCCAGACGGCGACATGGGGGCTGATGCGGCTTTCTTCAAATCCCTGGAGCTGCCATGAATCAAGCTCCAGGATAACGAGATCGCCTGCTGCCGTCTCCGGCAGAAGCTGGAGCGTTGCCATGCCCCGTTCATTGCCGCCGAGCCGCGGCTCGCGACCCGCCGCGCGCGCCATTTCATAGATGAGGTGCGTGACGGTGGATTTGCCGCGCGTCCCCGTGATGCCGACGATCGTCGCGCCGGAAAGCTTTGCAAAGAGCGACGCATCCATTTCAACGGGGATCCCCTGCTTTCGGGCGTGGGCGATGAACGGCGAATCGAGCGGAACGTTCGGCGCCCGCAGGATCATGTCGCGTCCCTCGAAGTCCTCAAGCCGGTGTTCGCCGAGATGATAGGCGATATTCGAAAATTTTTTCAGGCGCGCGAGCGACGGGGCAAGTTCGGCCTCGGATTTGAGGTCGGTCACGATGAGGTCCGCACCGGCCTCCGCGAAAAATTCGGCGTCGCCGATCCCGCGCCCCAGGAGACCGAGACCCATCAGCGTTATTTTCTTTCCCTTGAAGAGACTATCGAAGTTTTTCATTCCAGAGGATGTGCTCGACAGGCCGGAAGTTCCAGGCGTGGACGCGCGGCGACTTCCGGGCGCTGCTGTTGCTTACGACCTTCCCGTTGCCGAGATAGAAGCCGAGGTGGCGGTGCGTTTCACCGCTCTTGAACTTTTTCGGACCCCAGACGACGATGGCGCCGGGCCGCGGCGTTCGGATATCCTTCCATCCCCGCCGCCGGAGATCGCGGACCGTGCTCTTCACGGTGGTATGCATGACCCCCATCAGACCGAAGATGACGAGTACGGAGCTTACGAAGAATGCGCAGCTCAGGTCGCCGTCGCGCAGGACCTCCACCTCTTTTCCCTCGACGCGATAATAGAGCTTCCGGAAGGAGTTCGATCCGACGGACGCCTTGGCGAAGGTGAGATAATCTTTGACGAGCAGAAGCTCCGGCTTCGGCGGTTTTGGCATAATCTGATGATGCCATCAAAAATGTTCTTTGACAATTTGCCCGAAAAATCTATATAATTGCAGGTGCTATCGTAGCGCGGGAGGGTTGGGAAAGGTTTTCCGGGGAGCCCCATAAGCTCCCGAAGCAGGTCCGAGTCCTGCCCCCGCAACAAACAGAAAAATGGCCGTCCGATTTCGAGGCGGCCATTTTTCTGTTTGCTATGATCGAGGCGGGACGAGGACGGGAAAGGGGTCGGGGAAACGGGAGTTTCCCCGTGGCGGAAGCACTGAAACCGAGGGGTTTCAGTGCGGGCATTATGTGTTTTCGGGTCTTCGTAATGCTGGATGATTCGAGATAGGAAATAAAGAGGACGCCTTTCTGATTCATTTCTGCTATCCTTAGGGCATGTCCGATGAATCGGAGTTCAAGCGCGGCAGTGCCGCCATCCGGCGCTTTCTGCGCCCTTTTAAAAAAGAGATCACAGTCATTGCGGTCCTTGGTGTTGTCTCTGCGATCATGAATGGCGTGGTTCCTTATGTGACCGGCCGGTTCTTTGATGCGCTCATTCTTCTTTCCGGCGGAAAGTATGCTGCCGGTTGGTTCGGTCTTCCCCTCTGGGGCTCGCTTCTTGCGCTGTGGTCCGTGATCCAGATCGCGGCGAACAATGTTGATTGGATCGGCGACCGTCTCCGCCGCCGGGTGGACCTCGGCATTCATCTCAATATCCAATATCAGGGATTCGACCAGCTGTTCAAATTGCCGCTTTCCTACCACAAAGACACCCATATCAACGGCGATCTCCAGAAATTGAGCACGGCCGGATGGCGCATGTCGAATCTGGTTCACTTTGTGATAAATATCGCCCCGCAGCTTTTGAGCGTCCTTATCGGCGTCGTGCTTGCTGCGACCATCAACGTTTGGCTCGCGGGCGTTCTTCTCCTGGGAGTTCTTCTTTACAGCATCCTTCTATTCAGGATCCTCGCGCCGGCGGCGAAGCTCGATTCGGCGGCGCACAAGGCATGGAACGAAGGATGGGATGATTCCGCCGCGGCGGTGATGCAGGTGGAAAGCGTGAAGGCCGCCGCCGCCGAGGAATATGAATCAAAGAAGGCGCGCAATGCGCTGCTCGAGGTGACGCAGAAAATGTGGTACAAGCTTGAAGTGATCTGGAGCAACGTCAGCTTTTTCCAGCGCATCATCGTGTTCCTTACCCAGTTTGCGATCTTCATTCTTTCCGTGCGTCTCGTCGCGTCCGGATCGCTTACGGTCGGCGACCTCATTGCGCTCAATGGTTATGCGGCGATGTTTTTCGGGCCGTTCGTTTCGTTGGGCTACGGATGGCAGCAGATCCAGAACGGCGTCACGGCCGCAGCGCATGCCGAAACGATCTTCCGCATGCCGACGGAAAACTACCATCCCGAAGGCGGCATTGTTCCCCGCGGGCTTCAGGGCGCGGTCGCGTTCGAGCAGGTTTCATTCCGCTATGGCAGCAAGGACCGCGATGTTCTTTCGGGAGTGTCGTTCGAGGTGCGTCCCGGGGAGATCGTCGCATTCGTCGGCGAATCGGGCGTTGGGAAGAGCACGGCGATCTCCCTTATTTCGGGATACAATTTTCCGACCGAGGGACGCGTGCTGGTGGATGGCGTTGATACGCGGCGGTACGATCTCGCGGCGCTCCGCGGCGCGATAGCCGTCGTTCCTCAGGAGGTCGCCCTTTTCAATGATTCGATAGGGGCGAATATCGGTTATGGTTCGTTCAGCGCGTCCGATGCCGACATCGTCCGCGCGGCGCATGAGGCGCACATTGACGACTTCATCGAAGAGCTTCCGGAAAAATACGGAACCGTGGTGGGGGAGCGCGGCATCAAGCTCTCTGTCGGCCAGAAGCAGCGCGTTGCGATCGCGCGGGCCATTCTGCGTAATCCTGCGATTCTTATCCTTGATGAGCCGACCAGTGCGCTTGATGCGCGCACGGAAAAGCTCGTGACGGAATCTCTTGAGAAGCTTATGCGCGGCAGGACGACATTCATTGTCGCGCACCGTCTTTCTACGGTCCGCAAAGCGGACGCGATCCTTGTCTTCGAAAAAGGAAAGATCGTCGAGCGCGGTTCGCACGAGGAGCTTATTGCCCGGAAGGATGGCGTTTACCGGCGTCTCTATGAATACCAAATAGGCCTTCATTAGAGGCCTATTTCAAAAATATTCTTCTGCGGACGCGCGCCTTTACAGGGAAAGTCCGCCCATGCCGGAATCCATCATCATCTTCGCGATGCGCTTCTGGATGTTCTTGTTCGCTTCATTGACGCACTGGCGGAGGACCTGCTCGGTCTCCTCCTGATCAAGCGCGGAGTTCAGCGTGATGCGTTCCACTTCCATGCCGCCGTTCACGGTCACGGAAACGCCTTTCTTTTCCACGGTTTCCCGTTCCGCCTTGAGCGCGTCCTGCATGCGCTTCAATTCCTGGATCTTTTTGAGATTGTCGAACATGGGGAAATTTACTGCGACTTGCGGATCTCCTCCAGGGCGCGTTCCCGGCCCAGGAAGTTCTCCGTTTTGACCCACTTGCCGGGTTCGAGCTCCTTATAGCTCTCAAAGAAGTGCTTGATGCGGTTCTGGGTCGGAAGGCCGAGGTCCTTGACGTCGTGGATGTCCGCAAAATCGGGGTCAACTTTTTCGACGGGGACGGCGAGGATCTTGTTGTCCGGTCCCGCTTCATCCTTCATTTCAAGAATGCCGATCGGACGGGCGGCGATGATGCAGCCCGGCGTGACCGGAAGGGAGGAGAGCAGGAGCACGTCAACCGGATCGCCGTCTTCCGCATGGGTCTGCGGGATGAATCCATAATTGAACGGGTAGGCCATTGCGGTATGGAGGAACCGGTCGACTTTGATGAGGCCGGATTCCTTGTCCAGCTCATATTTCACCGATGATCCCTGGGGGATCTCGATGAAAACATTTATCTCTTCGGGCGCGTTCTTTCCTGCGGAGATTTTGGTGATATCCATAATAGGGCCTATGGTAGCATTTTTTTTGAAATAGGGAAAGCGTGCCCGGGGGAGTTCTTCCGCTTGTCACTTACCCGTCCTTTGTGGTATTCTGGGGGTGTCTATAAACCTTATATCCCTCGTCGAATTTCATATTTTCGCAATGGAACGGAGAACCATGAAACAAGTAGGGATCCTTTCTCAACATGGAAATAGTACTCATGTCGGTGGTTTTTTTGGCGGTCGGTATTGCAGCGGGTTACTTCGGTCGTCGGTATGCGGCAGGTAAGAGGCTCGGCTCTATAGAAGAGCAGGCCACGAAAAAGATCGCGGAAGCGGAAACGAAGGCGAAAGAGATCGTTTTGGACGCCAAAGAAAAGGCGGCGACGTTCTTGACGGAAGCGAAGGATGAGGAGCGCGGGCGGCGCAAAGAGCTCGATACCATCGAGGCGCGCCTTGTTTCCCGCGAAGAACTGATAGATAAGCGCGCCGGGGATGTTTCCCGGGAGGAGAGCACGGTGCGGGCCCGTGAAGATGCGTTGCGCACCCGCGAGGACACGATCGCAAAGCGGGAGGAAGAGGCAGAGCGCAAGATCGAGGCCGTTGCCGGACTTTCCGCAAAGGATGCCCAGGAGCAGCTTCTGCGGCGCGTGCGGGAGGAGCGGGCGCAGGATCTCGCGCAGATGGTCCAAAAGATCGACCGGGAGAATCGCGAAGAGATCGAGAAGCGGTCAGTGGAGATCATTACGACCGCGCTCCAGCGCTACGCTCGTTCGCATGTTTCCGACGTCACGACCACGATCTTCCCGATCAGCGATGACGACATGAAAGGCAAGATCATCGGCCGCGAGGGCCGCAATATTCGCGCACTCGAACGGGCGACCGGCGTGGAGTTCCTGGTGGACGAGGCGCCGGACGGCATCATTATTTCCTCGTTCGATCCTTATCGCCGCGAGGTCGCGCGTCTGGCGCTTGAAAAGCTCGTGAAGGATGGCAGGATCCAGCCCGCAAAGATAGAGGAAAAGGTAGAGGAGGCGCGCAACGAGCTCGTGAAACGGACACAGGAGATCGGTGACGCTGCGGCGCAGGATCTCGGCATTTTCGACCTTCCGAAGGAACTGCTCCAGCTTTTGGGGCGGCTCCATTTCCGGACGAGCTTCGGACAGAATGTGCTGAATCATTCCATTGAGGTCGCGTATCTTGCGGAAATGATGGCGCGCGAGCTTGGTTTGGACGCCGACGTGGCGAAGCGGGGAGGCTTGCTGCACGATATCGGCAAGGCGATCGATCACGAGGTGGAGGGCACTCATGTCGAGCTCGGCATCAAGCTGCTCAAGAAATATAACCAGAGCGACAAGGTGATCGAGGCGATGCAGTCGCATCACGAGGATTATCCGTATGCCCGCCCGGAGGCCTATGTGGTCACGGCGGCCGACGCGCTCTCGGCGGCCCGTCCCGGCGCGCGGCGCGGAACCATCGAGAACTACATCAAGCGTCTCGGCGACCTGGAGAAGATCGCTACGGGCTTTGCGGGCGTGAAGAATGCCTATGCTATTTCGGCGGGCCGCGAGCTGCGGGTCTTTGTGGTCCCTGAAAAGATCGATGATTTTCGTGCGCTTGAGCTGGCCCGTGAGATCGCGGACCGTATCCAGTCGGAATTGAAATATCCGGGCGAGATCAAGGTGAACGTCATTCGCGAGATGCGGGCCGTTGAATACGCCCGCTAGACCTGTGCATTAATCGGTTTGCGCGGAGAAGGCCCTATGGTATACTGATTCCATTGTCCATGACAGACACTCTTTTCAGCCATCCGGAAGTTCTCACGATCATCGTCGGATTGCCGCTCCTCGGCGTCATCGCCAAGGTGTTCGGTCAGTCATTTGAAAAGATCGCGAAGTGGTATCTCTATGCCGCGGTCTTCGCCGTGATCATCGTGATGGATTCCATCTTCTTCCCGTTCATCGGGGGCAAGGATTGGTATTTCCGCTATGCCGTGGAGCTTTCGCTCATAGCGACCCTGTTCTGGTGGGCATTCGAGTCGCGTGACGGCGAAATGAAGAATCGTCTGAAACATACCTTTAAAAAGCCGATCGTCATGGCGGTCTCGGCGTTCACGACCGCGTTCCTGCTCGCCTGTTTCTTTGCCAACGATGCCTATGCGGCGTTCTGGTCCAACTATGAGCGCGGCGAGGGCGGGTTCCAGATGATCCACTACTTCCTGTTTTTCGTGCTGCTCGTGTTCCTGTTCCGCGAGGAAAAGGAGTGGCGCCGCATTTTTGGGCTTTCGCTTATCGCCTCGGCGGTGATGATCGGGTACGGACTTTTGGGGAACTATAGCGTCCCAGGCTTTATCGGTCCCTATACCGGAAATACGGCGCCGACCGGCTGGTTCCATCAGCTGATCGATGGCCGCTTCCAGGGTTCGCTCGGCAATCCCGCCTACGTCGCCCCGTATCTCATGTTCTCCATGTTCTTTATTGCCTACCTGTGGACGACGGCGTGGCGCGAGAAGCGGCTGACGAAGGCGATGGCGTGGACCTACGGTATTATCATCGCCATTTTCCTTTTCTTCTTCGTTCTTACGCAGACCCGCGGCGCATTCATCGGTCTCGGCCTTGGACTTCTTGCTTTCATGATCTATCTCGCTTTTGCGGCGCACGGCAAGATGCGCACCTGGGCAAGATTCATCGTTGTGCTCCTTATTGTGCTCGGAGGAGGGATCTATGCGATCAGAAAGTCGCCGATCACGAATTATATTCCGGAAGGCCGTCTCCTGCAGATAAGTTTCTCGGATCCCACGGTGCAGACGCGTTTCTGGGTGTGGGGTGAGGCGTGGAAAGGATTCCTCGAGCGTCCGGTCTTCGGCTGGGGTCCGGAGAACTTCACGGCGGTCTACGATCTCCACTTCAATCCGAAGTTCTTCGTGCCGGGCCAGAATACGGAGACCTGGTTCGACCGTGCGCACAGCGTTTTCTTCGACTATCTTTCGGAAACGGGCATTGTCGGTTTGCTGAGCTATTTGAGTATTTTCGTGGTGTTCGCATGGGAATTCTTCAAGGCCCACCGGCGTAAGGCGGCGAACATCGTCCTTGCCGGATTCGTTCTCGCCATGCCGATCGCCTATCTTGGCCAGGGCATTGCGATCTTTGATGTGTTCCCGATGTATCTTTCGCTGTTCCTCTTCCTGGCGTTCGCAACGTTCTACTTTGAAAAAGGTCATGCTGAAGCCGCAAAAGAAAGCAATTCCTGATCACCTATGTCCAGAATAACGAAACAGGTCATTGCGGTTATCGCAGCTTTGTGCATCGTGGCGGTCGGCGTTTATGGATCGTATCTTCCTATGCGGAAAGCGCAGCTCTTCATAGCGACGCTTCAGAGCCTTCAGACCTCGCCGGTGCAGTCGCTGAACGAACTGACCACGCGCCTTGCCATGCCGCTTGATTATCCTTCGCCGATCGGCCAGGAGGAACTGGTCCG
>DAIBYH010000005.1 GCA_027424065.1 Candidatus Parcubacteria bacterium
CGCGCCAAATCCTGAGTGTGCATCAGGCCGCGCAGTGCTCGGCGATGAACCGCCCATGGGTCGGCATGGCCGCGACCGCCCGCTGGATGATGGTGCGGAGGCTAACCATGAACTCGTCGAGTCGGCCCGAATCCAGCGCATCCGCCAGCGGAAGGGCCAGCAGCCCAAAGCACGACCGCAAAAACCCCATAACCAGAAACCGCAGCACCGGAAACGCGACGCCATCGATCTGATCCTTGATCGGTTCCCGGCAAGCGACGTCCGGATCGTAAGCCGCGATTTCAACCTCCGGGTCAAAGCGGCATCCTGCGGCATCACCGCCGAGGACTACCAGCACGACAAGGCCGTGAAGTCCGAGGACGAGATCTACTCCGGCCTGATCACCATTCCGATCGCCTCCCGAAACTTCCAGGAGTTCGCCCAACTGCTCTGCAAGAGCGCCCCGGGCGGAATAACACCTGAGGAGATCGACGGCCTCGCGGCGATCCCGAAGCTGATCCCGAACCAATGCTGCGTTTTTCAAACGGACGAGAAGCAGAGCATCCTCGCGATCTTCAAAGATAACGATGATGCGCCGCGACTCGTCCATGTCCCGAAACCGCGCCAGCAGAACGGACGCGGCATCGCACCCCGGAACATCGGCCAGGCGTTCGCGCTCGCCATGCTCCGCGATCCCAGCATCACGCTCGTCACGCTCTCAGGGATCGCCGGCAGCGGTAAAACGCTGATGGCGCTCCTCGCAGGGATCGAGGCGGTCACTTCCGACGGCAGCCCCCAGGAGAACCTCCTGATCTACCGCCCCAACGCGGAGATCGGGGAACGCATGGGATTCCTTCCGGGATCGATCGATGAAAAGTTCGAGCCCTGGAAGATCCCTGTCATCGACTCGCTGGAACTTCTGTCCCGCGGCACCGAACTGGTGGCGCCGGGCACGAAGGCCCAGAAGCAGTTCAAGGTGAAAGACCTCCTCGGCTCGAAGATCAGCATTGAGCCGATCAACTACATCCAGGGGCGCTCGCTCCACGGAAAGTACGTCATCGTGGACGAGACCCAGAACCTCCGCCCGAGCGACGTTACGGCGATCATCACCCGCGTGGGAAAAGGCACCAAGATCGTCCTCACGGGCGACGTCAAACAGATCGCGAACGACTACCTGGACACGGCAAGCAACGGGCTCACCCATGTCATCCAGAACATGCGCGGGGAACGCCTGTTCGGCCACATCACCCTGTGGGAATCCGAACGGTCGGAACTCGCCGAGCTCGCGGCAAAACGGTTGTGAACCTGCATTTTTGAAAGACCTGAAAGGGCTCCGCATTGCGCGGAGCCCTTTTTCTTGCCGTCGTATCGGGACCCGATTCCGATGGATCAGATGACGCGAGCGACGAAAAAGATCACGAGGCCGAGCGCAGAGAAGACCGCGGACACGATCCAGAAGCGCATCGTCACCTGGGACTCCGGCCAACCGAGCGCCTCGAAGTGATGGTGTATCGGCGCCGACCGGAACACCTTCTTGTGGCGGATCCTCTTGGACGCGATCTGAATAATGACCGAGAGCGATTCGATCACGAGAATGACGGCGAAGAACGGGAGGAGGAGCGCCGTATTCGTAAGCATGGCCACGACGCCGATCGTAATGCCGAGCGACATGGAGCCGGTATCCCCCATCATGAACTTTGCCGGATAGATGTTGTTCCAGAGGAACGCGAGGAGCGCGCCGATCATGACGCCGCAGAATGCCGCGAGATCGTAGCGGTGCAGCGCAAAGGAAACGGCAACGAGCGCGAGGAACGTGAAGAGCGACACGCCGCCGAGAAGTCCGTCCAGGCCGTCGGTCTCGTTCGCCGAGAACGCTGATGCGAAAACGATGAAAATGAAAATGGGAATGTACCACAGCCCGATATGGATGTCGCCGAAGAACGGAATATTCAGGGTGTCCCAGCCGAGCCGGAAGTAGAACCACCATGCGCCGATGAGCGCGAGCGCAACGTAGACGACCGACTTGTAGCGGATCTTGAGCCCGCCGCCCGATGCGCCGCCGATGCGCAGCACGCCGAACCAGTCATCCACGAAACCGAGGATCGCCGCGATGGTCATGGCCGCAAGCGGCAGGTAGGTCTCGGGGCGGCTGATGAAATTGAAATAATGCCAGATCCCGTCAAAGAGAGCCCCCATGACGCCGAAAAAGAGCGCGAGGATCAGAACGGTCCCCCAGATAATGACGCCGGCCGCGGTCGGCACGCCTTCCTTGTTCTTGTGGAACTGATGGAAGACCGGCGCGGCGGCAGCTTCGCGCAGATGCTTGCCGAATCGGTATTTCTTGAGAACGCGGAACCACGCCGGCGTGATGGCAAGAGCGACCAGGAACGAGATGGTGGTCAGGATGATGACGCGTACGGTTTCAGTTGAGATGGGATTCATGAAGTGAAGTTGGCGGTGAACCAGTGATACAGTTGTTCCATGGTGATGAAGCGCGACCAGTCGGTGGTGCCGAAGATGACGACAAGGACCGGATGCCCGTTGTCCGAGAAGATGGACAGCAGGTTCCCGTCCGCCTGATCAGTATACCCTGTTTTGCCGCCGAGGAAATCCTGCTCTCCGGCAAACTGGTTGATGCTGCGCACCGTAACGGTGGTGCCGGAGTTCAGTTCGGTGACGGTCGTGACCGGCGTCCGCGTGATCGCAAGAAGCTGCGGATAATCCGCGGAGATCTTCTGCATCAGCAGGATCAGGTCCTCCGGCGTTGACTGATCCCCTTCCGCGAGGCCGGAGGGATCAACGTAATGCGTATGCGTCATGCCCCAGGCCGCCGCGCGTGCATTCATTGCTGCAATGAACTGGCTCCGGCCATAGGTCGCGGCAAGAGCCTCCGCGGCGACATTGGATGACGGCATGAGGAGAAAATGCAAAAGATCCTCCACCGTGTAGATATCCCCCACGCGGAGCTGCTTCTCCTCAGGATAGGCGTCGAACTCCGCGGGCGTGATGGTCACCTTCTCTGAAAGATTCAGATTGTCGAAGACCAGGGTTGCGGTCATAAGCTTCGTAAGCGAAGCAAGCGGCCAGCGGCTCGCGGAATCCTTCCCCATCATGACGGCGCCGGTCGAAAGATCCGCGATCAAAGCTTCTCTGACCGCCACGTCCGGCGGCGGCACCGAACCGACGTGCGTAAAGGAGGAGTTTGCCACCGGTCCGAGCGGAGCCACGTAGATCGTATCCGTAGCGGCCGCCACGGGTGACCCGCCGGCGATCGCGCCGGCGCTCGCCGAGCCGCTCTGCGCCGGGGCCGCCGGAGACGACGTTGCGGATCCGCCGACATTCACGAGCGAGAGCGCAGGAAGCACGAACTGCGGAATGCTGCTGCTCGCAATCGGAGAAGTTCCCGTTGCATCGCTCATGGCGATCGAATAGAGGCGCGGATACGCCCAGCGCGACAGAAGAGCAACGACCACGATCGCACAAGCAAACGCTATTTTTGCGGAATAGTTCTTCATCTTAATAAAAAGGGTTCCCTTCCCGGCCGCAGCCACGAAAAAAGGACCCTACGCCTGCGACGGAACAGCTCCGGGCGCCGGTCCCTCGCTCGTCGCGGGCGCTTCGGCGCCCGACGACTCAAAAACCTTCAACAGTTCCTGGAATTTTTCGAAATCGGGAAGGTCTTCCTTCTGTTGTATACCCAAATGCTTCATCGCGTCAAAAGTGAGGCGGTACAGCGGATTTGATGCGCGCTCCGGGTCGGGAAAACGCTCCACGAGGCCCCGGATCGCAAGACTCCGCAAGATCATGGACGAGTTCACGCCGCGCAGATATTCGATGCGCGTCCGGGAAATGGGACCGAGATAGGCAACGATGGAAAGCGTCTCCAGGCTCGCGGGCGAAAGATCTTCGGTCAGCTCTTCTTTTACGAACCCCTCAAGGATCGGATTCCATTCCGGCTTTGTCGCGAGCTGGACCTTTTCGCGGTCAGCGATGATCTCGAGGCCGCGGCCCGGCTCTGCGAGGCGCGCGGAGAGTTCCCGAACCAACCCTTCGGCGTCCTCCTTCGAGACGCCAAGAACCGACGCGACCTTCTGGTATGCAATCGGTTCGCCATGGATGAAAAGCAGCGCTTCCAGGGCCGCGATATTCTTGTCGTGATCAGGCATGGGTTTCCGTTTCGTTCGAGGCGGTACGCTTTTCGACCATTATATCAGAAAAGACGTCTTCCTGCCGTATCCGCACGCGCTCGTCGCGGGCAAGATAGAGCACCGCGAGGAATAAAAGAATGGTGTCGGCGCGGGAAGCATCCGCGGAGCGCGGCGAGATCCGCAGATTTCCCTCCTGCTCGATCCGCGACGTCACCTCTGCGATCTTTTCCTCAAGCGTTACGATCTTTTCCCGGATCGTCTGGGTTTCAAGTTCGTAGGTCTTGATGGACTCAAGGATCCGGTCCAGCGATCCGGCAAGGGCCGCTGCCGATACATTGCTCCCGGGATAGAAAATGGCTCCCGCAGCGCGGCTGCGCCCCGCAAGATACGGACGGCTGTAGGCGCGGTGGCTCTCCCGCCACAGTCTCGCAATGACCCGAAGCGCCGGACGCAGCGAACGGTAGATCTTGAGCCGGTCTTCCAGGTCGCGGATCTCGGCCTCCTCTTCCTCGTCGAGCATGAGTCCCGGCAGGAGAATCTTCGATTTTAGAAAGATGAGCTTGCTCGCCACGACGATGAAGTCCGCCAACATGCGGAGATCCTCCCGGAACGCGGCAGCAAGGCCTTCGGCCTCTCCGCCGCCCTGCGCCACGGCCTTCATCTTCTCCACGTACCGGAGAAAATCCTCAGTGACCTCCGCCATGCTCACCTCGCTCACGTCCATCTTCTGCGCCTCGATGAGCTCGAGCAGTTTCTCGAGCGGGCCCGTGAACTTTTCCGTTTGCAGTTCGTACGCCATGGTAAAGCTTATCCGTATCATACCCGAAAGCCGTGCCGCCCGCGACCCCTCTGGCCGATGGACTAATTTCCCCGGCAGCTCTAAAATCTCAGTATGGCACAGGCCCTCTACCGCAAATACCGCTCCAAGAAACTGGAGGATCTCCTGGAACAGGAGACGACGGTCCATATTCTCAAAAACGCCGCAAAGAACGGCCGTCTCGGGCAAGCCTATATATTTTACGGGCCCCGCGGCACGGGAAAGACCTCGACCGCCCGCCTCCTTGCCAAGCTGTTGAACTGCGAAAAGCGCCGCACCGATCCTGAATTCGCGAAACTCGGCGAACCCTGCAATGCCTGCGCCGCATGCCGTGAAGTGGACGCGCAGAATTCCTTCGATGTCATGGAGATCGACGCCGCCTCCAATCGCGGCATCGATGAGATCCGCAATCTGAAGGAGAGCATCCGCACCGCTCCGGCATCCGGCGGGTCCAAGGTCTACATCATCGATGAAGCGCACATGCTCACCGGCGCAGCATGGAATGCGCTCCTTAAAACCCTGGAAGAACCGCCGCGGCATGCCGTCATCGTTCTTGCAACGACGGAATATGAAAAACTTCCGCCAACCATCACTTCCCGCGCGCAGCGATTCGCCTTCAAAAAAGTTTCCAAGGGTGCGATCGTTAAAAAGCTTTCGGAAGAAGCGAAGGCCGAGCGCATCAAGATCGAAGAACCCGCGCTCGAGCTCATTGCCGCAATCGCGGAAGGCAGCGTCCGCGATGCGGAATCCCTCCTGGACCAGATCTCCTCGCTCGGCGGATCCATCACGCTCGCGGACGTCGAACGCATCACGGGCCGCACCGGCCTTGCGAAGGTCGCTTCGCTCGCGGAACTTATCGTCCACGGCGACCTCGCGGGATCCATCGCCGCGCTCTCGGCGCTTGCGGACGAGGGCGGCAATCCGGTTCAATTTACGAAAGACCTCATTCACTACCTCCGCAGAATGCTCTCCCTAAAGCTCAATCCCGGACTTGCGGCCGCATTTGAACGCGACCTTACCAAAGAAGAGGTTGCGTCCCTCAAAAAGATCTCCGACGGCGCGGACGCCGCCTTCCTCATCGCCCTCGAAAAAGCACTGATCCGCGCTTATTCGGAAATGCGCTATTCCCCTTTCGCCGCGATCCCGCTCGAGATCGCACTCGCCGAAATGCTTGCGCCGCGCGCAGCATCGTAATCGCCATGCCCCACAGCCGCCGCCCCGACCAGGAACGGAAGATCATCGACTGGATCATCGCCGGTCTCGGCATTCTGCTTGCGCTTCTTCTCTTCGTTCTCCTTTTGCAATATGAATCTTTGCGGCAGGACGAGGCGATCCGTGCGCGGACAGAATGGTTCGTGAACGCATTCCGCGACCGGACCGGATCCGCGACCGCCAGCGCCGCGACGATCCAGAGCTGGATGACCTTCGACTACCTCGATCGCGCATTCGGCCTTCCGCAAACCTATCTGCAGGAACGGCTCGCCATCACCGACCCGCGCTATCCGAAACTGACCATCGGCGAATTCGCCGAGGATAATCATGCCGCGGCATCGTCGACGCTCAACGCGGTCCGCGCGGCGGTCGAAGCGTACCTGTCCGCTCCCCCGTCCGCCGCATCGTCCACCTGAGCCGCCATGAGCATCCTTTCCGCGCTCCTCACCTGGCTGCTGCTCTATAAATACGTCGCCCTGTTCGCCATCGTCTATGCCGGATCGGCGCTCCTTCCGCTGCCGGTGAACGCGGCGCTCCTCGCAGTCGGCGCCTTCTCGGGCGAACACTATTTCAACTTCTGGATATCGCTTGTCGTCGCGGTCGCCGCAAACTGCGCCGGCGACCTCACGGCATACCTTGTCACGCGCCACTGGGGCGAAAAGGTGACGCATGCGCTCCGCCTGGACCGGTTCCGTTTCTTCGGCTATCTCGGCGAAGAGCTCCGGAACGATGCCGCGATCACCGTCTTCCTGACCCGCCAGGCCGGATATCTGAGCAACATCTCCAATTTCCTCGCCGGACTCGTCGAAGTTCCCTTTCTGACCTTTTTCTTTTTCGATCTCGTGGGAAATCTCGTGGAGCCGCCGACGGCCCTCACGATCGGCTACGTCTTCGGAAGTTATTGGAGCAATTTTTCACTCCCCTTCGACGTCGCAACCGGCATCATTGCCGTCGCTGTCATCATCTTCGTCCTTGCCCGCATTTCCCGAAGCATCGCCCGAAAATACGATCCGCCGCAGAGCGGCGCCGGACAAAGCTAGGCGTTCAAGCGGTAGAAATTCTCGAAAAGCTTCGCCACGAGGATCGGCCCGGTTCCGCCGGGCGTCGGCGTATACCAGCTGCCCGCACGGGTGCGCATGCCGCCGTCCGCGAGCGTCCGGACATCAAAGTCGCCGGAATATTTTCCGTCGATCGTCCCGTAGCCGAAATCAATGACGCCCACTTTTTCCTTCAAAAGATCCGGGGAAACGAGTCCCGCGCGGCCCGTACCGAGGACCACGATATCGGCATGGCACAGCAGGCCGATATCGCTCGTCCGGCGCAAAAGGATCGTCTGTTTTGCGCGGCGCATGATCCAATTCGCGATCGGCCGCCCCACGAGGAGCCCGAGACCGACGATGGCGACGGCATGTTCCGCCGGAACGATCCGGCGCTCCGCGAAGATCTCTTCCATGACGCCGACCGCCGGCGGCAGCACGGCGCTCCGGCCGACATAGAACGAACCGAGCGCGCGCTCGCCGAGAACATCCACGTCCTTCTCGGGCGGCACCGCATTCAGGATGTAGTGAGGATTCAGATGATCGGGCAGCGGCAGCTGCACGATGACGCCGCCGCAGGTTTTATGCTCGGCGATCTTTCCGACCTCCCGCCGCAGCTCGTCATTCTTGATGGTTACGGGAAAACGGTAGAGGCGGAAATCCACACCGAGTTGGCGCGCGATCTTCTCCTTCTGCGCGAGAAAACTGACCGAGCTCGCATCATCGCCCACGAGCACGGCGCCGAAGAACTTCTTCGGAACCGGAAGCGGGGCGAGACGGCCGAGGATCGCCGCCGCGATCTTTTTTCCATCCAGTATTTCCATGGTTCCATTGTAACACTCCGGAAACGGCAAGAAAAAGCCGCCCGGCAGGATGAATTCCTGTTCGGGCGGCAAGGGGGTTGGGGCGCGTCGCGCGGGTCAGCGGGACGTGCCGTGTGGGATGGCGGAATGGCGCTTCACTTCGGTCACCCTGTTCGCCTTATCAACGAACACGACGACCGGGTTCAGGTTCTTCATTTCCGACGGCTCGAGCCATACCTCCGCGAGAATGATGATCTCATCTCCCGGCTGGAAGTGGCGGGCAGGCGGTCCGTTCAGACAGATGTCGCCGTTGCCGCGCTCGCCCGCCATGATGTATGTGCGCCAGAAGACGCCGTTGCTCCGGTTCGTGATGTTCACGTACTGGAACGGCACCATACCGGCGGCATCGAGCAGATCCTGATCGATCGTGATGGAACCGACGTAATTCAGGTCCGCCTGCGTCACCGTGGCGCGGTGGATCTTTGCCATACATGCTTCAATCAGCATGCGCTTCTCCTTCTGACCCCAGTAGGGATCTGAAGATATTATGACACGAAAAATATATTTATGCAAGTCCCTCAGGCGCTCCTCCCTTTCAAGGGAGGAATTAGAGGAGGGTTTGACCCCTCCCTTTCGAGGGAGGGGGGGTCAGGGGAGGGAAAGCAAGTGGGGGGTTATAAAAATTTAATGATCCGGCGGCTATGATGACGACATCGGACCATGGCCCATATTTTCAATCCACGATCATCAAGGTCAAAGCGAAAATACCTCCGCGCCGAAAGCACCCTCCCCGAACAACGACTGTGGTCGCGATTACGGGCGCGCCAGATCAATGGTTATAAATTTCGCCGCCAATTCGGCGTAGGAAATTTTATTTTGGATTTCTATTGTCCAAAACGGAAGCTCGCGATCGAGGTTGATGGAGATTCGCATGTAGGAAAAGAAAACGAACGATACGACGAACTGCGCGAAAAATATCTTGCGCAATACGGCATTCATTGCTTACGATTTACGAACCATGAAATTATGGAAAATCTCGACGGTGTCGCGCAGAACATCTGGAATTTTTTAACGGATGACCCCTCCTGACCTCCCCCCACTTCGCCGTAGCGGCTTCGCGGGGCGAGCCCTTAGAAAAACCCCTCCTGACCTCCCCTTGGAAAAGGGGAGGAATTTATTTCCTCCTACCTTTCAAGGTAGGAGTTAGAGGAGGGGAAATGAGCGGGGGTTTATGCCTCGATGCCGGGAACCGGGAACTTGAGCGCGAACTCCCGGACGCGGCCGCGCACCTCCGCGAGCTTTGCATCGTCGTTCCGATGCGCGAGCGCGTCATCCATGAGGTCGGCAACGGTCTGCATATCGCTTTCCTTGCAACCGCGCGTCGTGAGCGCCGGCGTTCCCAGGCGGATACCCGACGGATCCATCGGTTTCCGCGCATCGAACGGGATCATGTTCTTATTGATGGAGATGCCGGTCCGCTCCAGGGCTTTCTCCCCTTCCTTGCCGGTGATCTCCTTGCTGCCGAAAAGGTCCACCAGCATGAGATGATTGTCCGTGCCTCCGGAAACCACGCGATATCCCTTTTTCTGCAATGCGTCCGCGAGCGCACGGGCATTCGCGATCACCTGCGCGGAATAGGTTTGGAACTCTGGCCGAAGCGCCTCGCCGTAGGCAACCGCCTTCGCGGCGATGATGTGTTCGTGCGGACCGCCCTGGACGCCCGGAAAGACCGCCTTATCAATGGCCGACGCGAACTGCTCTTTGCACATGATCATGGCGCCCCGCGGACCACGCAGGGTCTTGTGCGTCGTCGTAGAGACCACATCGCAGAACGGGACGGGGTTTTCAAGCTGCTTTCCGGCAATAAGCCCTGCAATGTGGGCAATATCGGCAAAGAGATAGGCGCCAACCTTGTCGGCGATGGCGCGGAACCGTTTCCAATCAAATGACCGGGAGTACGCCGAGAATCCCGCAAGGATCATCCGCGGCCGCTCGCGCAGCGCGATGGCCTCCACTTCGTCCATGTCGATCGTTTCCGTTTCCTTCCCCACGAAGTACGGCGCGATCGTGTAGAGCTTGCCCGAAAAGTTCAGCGGATGGCCGTGCGACAAATGGCCGCCCTGGTCCAGCGAAAATCCGAGCACCTTGTCCCCCGGCTGAAGCAGCGCCATATACACCGCGAGATTCGCCGGCGAACCGGAGAGCGGCTGGACGTTCACGTGCTCCGCGCCGAAAAGTTCCTGGGCGCGGCGGATGGCGAGATTCTCCACCTCATCGATCACCTCATTGCCGCCGTAATACCGCTTGCCGGGATAGCCCTCGCTGTATTTGTTCGTGAGCACCGATCCCATGGCCTCCAGCACGGCGCGCGAAACATAGTTCTCGCTCGCGATCAGTTCGATGCCTTCCCGCTCACGCGCCTCTTCCCGCTTCAGGATCTCATAGACCGCGGGATCCTCTTTTGCTACGTTCGGATAGTTCATGGGTCGGTTGGAATGTCTCCATTGTATACCTCTTCCGGGAAAACCGGAAAGGGTGCGAGAACCTATCCAAAAACTGTTCCGTCCGCGTTGTGGGCCATGGGCCGTGAGCGCAAGGCGCAAGGGAAAGACAGTAGCCCAAGCTACGGCTTCCCCGAAGCAACGCAGCGATCGTGGATCATGGCCCACAACCCTCCGGGATCCGGCTCCTTTCGGCAAACGCATCGTTCCTGCGGGAGTCATCGTGCCCACGGGCACGCCTCCTCCCTGGCGCCTCGCGCTTGCCGAAAGGGGCCGGGATCGCGGACTGGAATAGTTTTTGGATAGGTTCTATAATGCCACCTATGATCCTCTCTGACCGCGACATTAAAAAGGCATTAAAGGACGGGCGCATCACGATCGATCCCCTTTTTCCCCATGCCGTTCAGCCGGCTTCCGTAGATCTGCATCTCGGCGCTGATTTCCTCGTTTTCCGGACGGAGGAATCCATCGCCATTGATCCGAAAGAATCCATCGATCACATGATGGACAGCGTGACGATCAACCCGAAACGGAACTTCATCATCCATCCCGGAGAGTTCGCACTCGGCATCACGTACGAGGTCGTCGGCGTCGCCGATGATATCGTGGGGCGCCTGGAAGGAAAATCGTCCCTTGGCCGCATCGGCCTCATCATCCACGCCACGGCAGGATATCTGGACCCGGGCAACCGGCTCAAGATGACGCTGGAGCTTCACAACATATCCCCGCTCCCGATCCAGCTCTACTACAAAATGCCCATCGCACAGCTCTCTTTCACGCCGCTCACGACCGCCGCGGAAAATCCGTACGGCAAAAAGAAGCTCGGCAGCAAATATTACGGCGCCATGAAACCGCAGGCGTCCCAGTATTGGAAGAACTTCAAGAAGAACAACGACTGGATGAAGTTCGGCTGAGAATAAAAAGACCCCTCCTCTGACTCCTCCCTCGAAAGGGAGGAGGAGTTAAACTCCTTCCCCT
This sequence comes from Candidatus Parcubacteria bacterium, assembly GCA_027424065.1. GTDB lineage: Bacteria > Patescibacteriota > Minisyncoccia > UBA6257 > 2-01-FULL-56-20 > CAJAQL01. The sequence continues at coordinate 11,476 of DAIBYH010000005.1, forward strand.
TATCTAAGGGGAGGTCAGGAGGGGTCCTTGCCGGCGTTTTTAACTACGGCGCAATGAAAGGATTCGGCCGGCTGACGGGAACCGGACCCGTTGAGGTCGGTTCACCGATATACTGCTTGAGCGACTGGAATTGCGTGCTTCCCGTAAGATTCTGCGGATTGACGGTTGCAACCGGAAGCGCCTCAACGCTCTGGAGCGTACCGGTCGGCAGGATCGTCGCCGACGGCGGCGCGACGAAAAAGATGTAGTAGATCGCGGCGATGATGATACCGAGGACCACAAGCCAGCCGAAGAATGCAAGGATGCCGGTGTTCTTTTTTTCCGCTTCAACGATAATGGCCATGGTTGATTATTGCGTTTGGTAATACGTTGCGACCGTTATGCTGTAGTTGAAAATATCGCGGGTCGTGACCGTCTTTCCGGAAACCACCGCAGCGCTCCCCTGCTGGAGCGTCACCGCCTGAACATCAAAGATCCGGATATTGGTCTCGAGGTCCTGGAGAAAGCTCTTGAACTGTTCGTAACTCCCCGATGCGGCGAGGGTGAACGTAAAAGTGCCGAGGGGCTTCATGAGCTGCGTCGAGGTGGCGCTCGCCGCGGCGGGCAGCTGGGCGACCCGAAGGCGCGGCGGCGTGGCAGAAATGCTCGTGATCGCGATACCGGTGTTCTCCGCGATGCCCTGGATCTGCGCAAGCGCGCCGGCAACATCTTCGCCGGACGGCATGGCAAGATTGACGTTCGTGGCGTTCTGCGCATCGTTCTGATAGGCGTTCAGAACGGTCTGCACCTGTTTCACGGTTGCCGTCTGAGTCGTCAGATAGTTCTGTTCGCCGATCTGCTGCGACTGGAGATTTTTCGCGGCATTATATTCGGGCTGCACGAGATCGAAAAAGGCGACGACCGCCGCAATGAGGAACAGGAAGCCGAGGAAAGCGCTGAAGAGCCGTTTGGAGCTTTGGTTCATGGCGTTGTAGTGGTTGCGGCGGGTGTCGTGCTGGTCGTGGTCGCAGGGAGAGCGGCCGATGAGGTCGTCGCTGCCGGAACCGCGGCCGGCGCAGCCACCGTGGAGGTTGCACCCTGCCAGGTAAGCAGGCTGGGGCTTGCCGTCAGGACCAGATTGAAGAGCCATCCGTTCGGCGACTGCGAATACGTAATATTGGAAAGCGATACCGACGTAACATCCGGCGATGCCTCAAAGACGGCGACCTGCTCCGAAATGTCCGCGGGCGTCTTCGCGATGCCGGCGAGCGTCACCTGGCGGTTCTGCGCGTACGTCATGTTCGTGAAGTAGATGTTCGCCTCGGTATGGTTCTCGAGCCACGTCAGGAACTGCGAGAAATAAATGTGGTTCTTGACGAGCGACTGCAGATTGCTGATCTGCGAGTAGAAGGTCACGAGGTTCGCCTCCTCGGCGGGCGTAACGGATTGCCCGAGCTGGCCCACCTGTTTCTGAAGCGATGCGATCTGGCCGTTCAGGTACGGCTCATAGCCGTAGCGGAGACCGGCGAAGATGGCAAGCACGATGAGCAGAATGCCGCCGGAAAAAAGAATGACGCCAAACGACCACCCGGGCGTCCGACGGGTTTCCTGGCTCAATTGCTCAACGACCTGCTGGGGAAGCGCCATACAATTATTATAGAGGTAAACGTGGAAAGTGAGAAGTTAAAAACTTATGAAAAGAAGATTGTCCGATCCGGCTGCCGCGCTACCATAACGAAGGCCCTATACCCCTTTCATGCCGAGACCGAGCGCGAGCGGCAGCACGGCGTTCAGCTCGGGGATCAGCGGCTCCATTTCGGGCGGATATGCGAACCGCGTGAACGGGGCGATCTTCACCGTCGGCAGACCGATCGACCGCTCCACGTAGTTCTCAATGCCAAGAAGATTCGCTCCCCCGCCGGCCAGAACGACGCGCTCCGATTTCCGCGCAGACGGAAACTGCTGGCCGTACAGGAACTGCGCCTTCTTCACTTCATTCAGTATAACATCCAGGAACGGCAGCATGATAGTGGACAATTCGTAGCTCGGACCGGTCCCCAGCACGCCGCGCTCCTTCTTCAATTCCTCCGCGCGGAGCGGGTTGATGCTCAAGCTGGACGCGAGCGCCTGCGTGAGGGACGCTCCGCCGTAATCGCTCTGCGTCGCCCACATCAATCCGCCGTTCTCCAAAAAAATGGAGCTCGTGGAACGGCTGCCGATATCCACGACGAGCGTCGGCGTCGGATCGGAACCGAGGATCCGCGTCATGCTCAAGCTCTCTATCTCCAATGCCCGAAGCGTAAGGCCCGCCGATGCGAACATGGACTGGTATTTCTTGATCTGCTCCTGCGGCACCGAGATCAGAAGTATCTTCTGATGGAAAAATCCCTTCTCGTCGGTGTACTCCGCGACCTTCAGCCAGTCCAGGGCCACTTCCGCGAGCGGCAGCGGCACGTACTGCTTCGCCTGGTAGACGATCGCCTGCTGGATCTCCTTGGGATCCATGCGCGGGAAATCAAGCACCGACACGAAGGCCGAGAACAAGGGCAGCGACGCGACGGCATCCTTCGCCTGCGTCCCCATCTCGCGGACCACGGTCTTCAAGAGGTCCACGATCTCCGACTCAAAGATCTTCAAGCTGCTCGTCTGGAGCGCCTGGTTCTCGCGGGCGAGATAGCCGCTCGATTCCAGAATGCCGTAGTTCAAAAGCTCCGGCCGGTCGCCGGTCGTCTTCACCTCGGCGACCTTGATGGAGGTCGTGCCGATGTCCACGCCAAGATAGGAAGGAAAAGCCTTCCGTTTCAAAAAATTCAGGGGGTTTTCCATAACGATAAAAAGATGCGCACCGAAAGGTCTTGGTTACAGTATAGCACGAAAATCGCCCGTACCATCGTGCGCGCGGCGGCGGCGCTGCTCTTTCCTCCCGACTGCGCCGCCTGCGGCGCAAGGATCGTCCGCGGCGCCGTCTGCGACGCCTGCCGCGCGTCCATCCGGGTCCATCGCCACTTCTTCTGCGCCATCTGCGGCGCACGTTTATCCGCCGAAGCTTTAGCGAAGGCCGGGTCACCCGCATCCGGCACGGCGAAAACGGCCTGCCATCCCGCTGCGCCGTTCCTGCTCGCCGCCGCGGGATCCTACGGCGACCCGGCCCTCAAGGCGCTCATCCATGCGCTCAAGTTCCGCGGCCTGCGGGTCGCCGCGGAACCGATCGCGGAGATCATCGCCGCTTATCTTGCGGAAACCGGCTTTGATCCCGCCGGGTTCATCCTCGTTCCCCTGCCGCTCCACCGCCGCCGGCGCAACCGGCGCGGGTTCAATCAGGCCGAAGAGATCGGCCGGCATCTCGCGCGGCGGCTCGGCATTGAGCTCCGGACCGACATCCTCGTCCGCACCCGGCACACGAAGCCACAAACGGAGATCCCGGGCGCCGCGCGGCAGCGGAACGTCGCCTCCTGCTTCGCCGTCCCCCGCTCCGCCGCAGCGGCAGGAAAGGACATCATCATCCTGGACGACGTCGTGACCTCCGGCGCAACGCTCGCCGAAGCGGCGCGCGCCGTGAAGGCCGCAGGCGCACGGAAGATCGTCGGCCTTGCCGCCGCGAAGGCATGATCCCTCGCCGCCGTGGTATAATGGACACATGGCATCGTTCACCGTCACCTGGCAGGCACCCGAATTCCAGTACCGCGAGAAGGACGTCTCCTGGTACTGGGTCTCCGTCATCGTCGTGGCGGCCATCATCGCCTTCGCCATCTGGCAGCGCAATTTCCTTTTCGGCGTATTCATGATCATCGCCGAGATCCTGCTCATCGTCTGGGCGAACGCCGTCCCGAAGGTCTTTGACTTCACGCTCTCGGAGAACGGTCTCCGGATCGGCGAGGCGAAGGACTATCGGATCTCCCTCTTTGAGAGCTTCAGCGTGAACCGCCTGAACGACGAATGGACCGAACTCTTCTTTACCTTCAAAGCGAAGCTGCGGACCCCCGCGAAGGTCCTGATCCCGACCGAGAAGGTGGATGAGCTCCGGAAGAATCTCCGGCCGATCCTCCGCGAGATCGACTACGACCCCTCCATCATTGATTCGCTTGAAAAAATCATCGGTTTCTAATAAGGTAAGAGGGTTCCAGGCATTGCCCTCGTCGTTCAACGGATAGGACGCAAGATTGCGGATCTTGTAATTGAGGTTCGATTCCTCACGAGGGCACGTGTAAAAAGAAAAGAGGCCGCGCAAGCGGCTTTTTTTCTTTTTACGCTTTCCTGAAGAGGAATCGAATAAAGAGAGGGTCGGTCCCGCCATGGCGGGACCGTGTAGGAAGGCAAGCCCGAAGGGCCGCCGGAAACCGAGAGGTGTCCGGGGAGCGAGTCCGAGTATTGTCGAGGACGAAGTGACGTTCGCTTCCCTCACGAGGGCACATAAACGGACAGCTGTGTATTATAGCCCAAATAATTCTTTAATTCTCCGCTTAATGCGATGAGAAAGCTTCCGATCCCTTCCATGCCCGATATGTTTCTCGAGTGGTTCATCCTTGAAATAAAGGACCTTGTCTGTTTTTCTGTCTCGTACGGTCTTGCGATATCGCCCTTTCATATAATCAATAACCTGATCTAGCTTTCTCCATTCTTTCTTTTTGTGATAGAAATCATCTCCACTCTTCATCTTGGCAAGCGTTTTCCCGTCTTTATCCTTATGTTTGATACCGATACTTTCATGCGTCTCCATGTTCTCAACAACAAAAACGGAGAAGGCGCGTTGCATTGACCCGCATCGCAAACAGGGAACCCTGTTGCTCAGTGGCAAATCGGACCGCTCATTCAACACCCCACCGCAGCTTCCGCAACGAACTTCATTATCCGCCATTAGGATACTTTTTTACTCGCGATAAAATCCTTGAGCCATTGTGCATCTTCCGCAGTAAGCCACATTCTCCCATCCGGATCGTGCATCGCGTTCTCGTTCCCCTTCTTCCCGCCGACATTGAACTGGCCCGGTGAGGCAGTCCAGATATTCAGGGTAGCGATACCAAACATACGCCGCATAATGCCACTCACAGTACTGGCGTTCTGCGCATTCTGGAACGGGATCGTCATAGAGCGCTTTGTGATGATGCCAGAGTCAATCGTTAGCTTGTCGTCGGCGAGGGAAAAACGAATACTATTATAGAGTACCACCTCCCATAAAACACAGACCGCGCCGATAACGACGAAGACCCAGAATACGCCCATCAGCCCTTGTGGATCTATAGCGCCCCAGAACATCCAAACCAAAACATATATAACAAAGACCTTAAAAAGGACTTTCGCAATCCAATAGGAACGAACCTGGGTCGGCAATTTGAGGGATTGATTGATAGGTATCATAAAATTGTTATAACCATTGCGCCGCGATCGGCTTTGGCCATTGCAGTACCTTAATTAAAGCGCAAATTTAACCTATGTCAATGGAACGGGAAGTTATCTCCAGCGCCAACGCCGCCCGCCTTTTCAGCGGGGATCTCGGGATCTAGGATGGATCCCCTTGCTACCACGCCACCAAACAATAGAGCCCGGTGGTTCCGCATGTCGTTCCGTTATACCCTCCTGCGGGAACGATCATCCAGTTGAAACCGGATGGCATGGTGGTTGGGGACAATTGCATTGACGCAAAATTGGTATTTTCCAGTTCGACGCCAAGGACATATTTCGTGCCATCGCTCGCATATCCGTATGTGATCCCTTGAGGCAAACTATTCATCAAGGTTGCGCTATCAATCCCGGTCGCCGCAGAAATCACTTTAATGAGATCATTCCAATTCGAAACGCCAGTCGGGTATGCACCCTTAGTGTTGAAATAGAGCTCGAGGGAATTCTGTATATTTGCGAGATCCGCGATACGCTGCTCGTCGCTACTCTGTCCCTGCGTTTGCACCTGTTGCACGGGCACTGGAACACTTCCCGATTGCCCTTGCCCCACCATCGCCGCCTTCGTGATACTCCACTGGCTGAACCAGGACGGGTTCCC
>DAIBYH010000006.1 GCA_027424065.1 Candidatus Parcubacteria bacterium
TTAAGAATAATATTACCCCTCCAATTTTTGATTACGATCAAAGTACGAGTTCTATAAAAATCATTGACTCAACATTTTATTTTTTCTTGAGGAATTGCGACAAAGAAGAGGTTTTGGGTGATTTACCAATTCCATCTGGAATCGAAGGAGCGGCTCCGACCGACCCGCCTCAAACTGACGGTTCTTAAGAACATTGCAATTGCTTGCTAGGAATCGGTTCTAGACCGGGACACACCGCTTTGGATCATATGTTTTTGTTGTGCAACGCTCTCGAAAGAGTGCTGCAGATTCGGGAATCGGCAGCGAGGAAAAAGAGTTTCCTTTATGGCACACGTTTCGCGAATTCCACCTTCACGGGAACATCCGAATCCCGCTGCGGCACCAGGAGAGAATGCTGCGCCAGATAACGGTCATAGAGCTCCTTCGTAAGCCGCACATCGTTGAGACAATACTGCTTCAGTTCTTCCATCTTCCCCTCGCGATAGAGCGCGATCGCCTCAAAGCCGTGCTGTTCCTTTTTTTCACCGAGATTCGCTTCGGCGAGGCGGCTCAGGCTGATGCGGCTTCCGGTCGCAAGCTCGATCTCCTCCAGCAGGTCCACCCGCTCCTTGCTCCACAGATTTCCGCCGGGCAGATGCAGCCGGTTGAAATAATGATTGAGCACGGGAATGTCGTAGCGATTACTGCTGAATCCGACCAGGCGCCCGGCGCGCGAGAAGAGCTCCGCCACGGCGGGCATGTCCTTCTCTTCAAAAGCATAATACCGGTCTTCCGCATAAGAATAAGCGCAGACAACGGAGATCTTCAGAGCGCCGAAATTATTCCGGCCGACGCCCGGATCAGTGAAGAAATTCTGCGTCTCAATATCAAAAACAAGGGTGTCCATGGGGAGAGTAATACGTTATAGATGTTATACGTGTTGTAAATGTTGTAAGTGCCGGTAGGTGTTGTAAGTGTATATATCATATATAACAATTACAACACCTAGAACATCTGGAGCATTTATAACAATTACAACACCTTCAACGACTATAGCACCGGAAGTTCATCTTTCCTTTACCGCCTCCAAACTTCCATCTTCATACGAAACCTCCACGGTTCCGTTCCGGTCGGTTCGAAAGATCTCCGCGCCGGTCGATGATGCGATCCGCGCAAGGGTCCCCGCGTCCGGCTGGCCATACGTATTCTTGGCGCCGACCTCGATGACCGCGGCGGCAGGATGGACCGCTGCAAGGAACGCGGCTCCCGATGCATACTTTGAACCATGATGCGCCACCTTCAGGATCGCGGCATGGAGGTCCGGAATCATCGCCAAAAGCTGCCGCTCAACGGCCGATCCGATATCCGCAGCAAAGAGCGCGCGGAAATGCGGCATCGTGAACATCTCCACTAGGCCGGTATCGTTCAGTTCCGCGCTCGAACGGAATATGCCCCCGGGAGAAAGAATGGAGACCGTGTCGTCGCCGCATCGGATCGCATCTCCCGCCGCGAGCGTGATGAACGGAATATGCCGCTCCCCGATCTTCGCCTTGAGCTCCGCCCATTCCGCGACGCCCGGATCATCGCGTCCGTTATAGATGAATGCTCCGACATGATAGTGGTCAAGAACGAAATTGTATCCGTTGAAATGATCGAGCTGCGGATGCGTAATGACGGCAAGATCGATGGATCGCAACGAAGGTGCGGCGTGCGCGAGAGCGGCAAGCACGGCAGCATCGGGACCGGCGTCCGTCATGATGGTCGCGCCGCCCGGAAGAACCGCGAGCTCGCTGTCGCCCTGGCCGACATTCAGGAAAAAAATTTTGGCGGGAAGCGCCGAACCGGCGACGATCCGGAACCAAAAGAAGACGTCCAGAACGCAGACCGCCGCGAGGATGATCGGAAGAAAAAAGCGGAGGGGCATTTTGGGAAAGACTAAGAGGGCGGATTAGCATCTCTTCCGGTCGTGGGCGAGGGACGGTCACGATAGACAAAAAAGAAAAGCATGAGTGCCGAAAAATAGAGCAGCCAGGAAGACGCCGAAGAGAAAGAGAACGGCAGCGGCACGGCATGCGCGGCAAAAAAGCGTATCACAAAGAGCGGGTACTGGATGAACGCATCGGCGGCGCGGACGACAAGAAAAGTGACGGCAGGAAGTGCCGCCGGAACAATGGCAAGCAACGCGCCGAGAACGATCCCCGGAAGGATCGCAGGCGCCATCAGGATATTCGCCGGAACCGCCGCAAGGGAAAAGAAACCTGAACGTGCGGCGATGGACGGAATGATCGGCAGCAGCGACGCCAAACTGACGGTAACGGCTTCTTTCCATTCAAAAAATCCCCGTCCGCCACCGAGATGCAGAAAATTGCGGATCGGCGTGGGCAATGAGACCATGCCGGCAACGCTCAGGAATGTCAGTGAAAATCCCGGGCCCGTGACGGCGGCCGGATCGGCGAACGCAAGCGCTGCCGCAGCAAATGCAAAACCGTTGCGCGGAACATAGGCGGTCCCGGCGTGTCGCGCAGCAAGCAGCATTGCCGCCGCAAGACCAGCCCGCAGCGCGGCGATGCTCCCGCCCGAGAGGAGCACCATGGCCATTCCGATAACTGCTGCAAGGACGGAACGGGCGATACGCGGAACCCAATCGCCGAGAAAGAAGTCCAGGCAAACCATGATCATTCCCATTTTGTAACCATAGAGCGAAACAACATAGAGGGTCTCCGACGCGGACATTTCCTGCCGCAAAGAAGGATCGAGATCGGCCGCTCCACCGAAAAGCATTCCCGCGAGAAGCCCCGCGGCGTCGTTCGGCAGCCACTCATTGAACCTTGCCGCGCCCGCCGTCCTGAGCGCGACCGCGGCGCGCATCACGGAAGATCCTCCGCCCCGCGCCGAAATCGCAAAGCTCTTCGGGAAAACGGCGGGTGGGTCATCCGGACGGAGCGGCGCAGACAGGGTGCTCGTCATCGCGACAAGATCTCCGTAGTGCAGCATGCTGCCGCCGGGAACAAAAACGGAAATCTCTCCCGAGAACGGCGGCTGAAGTTCGCCGGAAAACGAAAGATAATTTCCCGCCGCGCGCGGTTCGCTTACGGCAAGAACCCTGAAGGCGGATCTCGCGGAAGGATAATGTTCTCCGGCCGTACGGATAACAGCGGAGAAATGCGCATAAAAAATGCCGGCGGATACCGCGGCAATGATGCCAAGAATGATACGTGCGCCCCGGCTGATGCTGCGGCATCCGAGATGGCGCAGCCAAACAACAAGAACAGGGACCCCAAGCAGTGCGGGAATCAGTACACCAAAAGAAAGATCCGCGATTGCGACGCCCACAAGAAATCCGACCGCCGCAAGGAACGCAATGTCCCCGATCCGTACCATGCCTCCAGAGTAGGCCGGAGATGATTAAAGAAAGATTAAATCCGCATCAGGAAAAGCCTCTTGGCGAGACGAGTCCGGAGAAATTCACTTCACGCGCCAGCGCCATGGCGGCGGCGCCATTCGGCGATCTTCTGATGATCGCCCGAAAGAAGCACCTTCGGAACGGCCCATCCTTTTTTCTTCGGCCGCGATCCGGCGCGGGCTGCGGCGGGATAAAAGGTCTCGGGACGGCTATAGGTCGGGAACGATCCGTTTTTTTCCTCGAGCGATTCCTCCTTGCCGAGAAATCCGGGCAGGAAACGGCTCACCGCTTCCATGAGCACCAGAGCCGGCAGCTCGCCGCCGGAAAGCACATAATCCCCGATCGAAACCTCCTCATCGGCAATATGTTCCGCAACCCGTTCATCCACCCCTTCATAACGGCCGCAGATCAGGATCAGGTCGTCGTACCGCGATAACCGTCGCGCCATGGCGGCATCGAACTTTTTCCCGCGGGGAGAGAACAGGATCGTGCGGACGCGCCGTTTTTTTGCGCCGCGCGCGATGCCCTGCTCGATAGAATGCACCGCGGCATGGATCGGTGCGACCTGAAGCACCATGCCCGGACCCCCGCCGAACGGACGGTCGTCCACTTTGCGATGCCGCTCCTTCGTGAAGTCCCGGAGGTCGTAGGTTCGCAGGGATACGATCCCCTTTTGGGCGGCGCGCCGGAAAAGCGACTCCCCGAAATAGGAATCGAACATGCCCGGGAAAATAGTGATGGCGTGAAACTTCATCATGCCGCGTCGGGGTCCGTTTCCTGCTTCTTCTTTACGGCGCGGATCGCTTCACGAAGCGCATCAATATTTTTGGAAGTCTCAGGGCCGCCGGATGCCGGAGCGACATCTGGGTCCTTTCGGGAAGATTCCTGTTTCTGCGGCGCCGGCATCTTCGCAAGATCGGAAAGACTCATGGTCTTCGATCCCTCGGATCCCGGCGCGGAAACCGCGGCCGGTTCAGTGTTCCGGTCCGGCGCGGAGACAGCATCCGTCTGGCCTTGTTTTTCAAGAGACTCATGGACCGCGCGCCGAAGAGCGCCGATATCCACCGAAGCGCGCTGAGGCTGCTTTTTGGAACCGGCAGCCGGTTCAACGGTCCTTTGCTGCGGGGTTTTTCCTGAAATCGGCGGCGCAGGGCGAACATGCTCCGAAGCCGCCGGTTCGCGCGCGGGTTCGCGAAGCTCCACGTCGCGAACCTTGATATTTCGGACCGCGGAAGGCCCGGACGCACGCCCCCGGGGCGCCGGCCCCAGCACCTCTGAAAGCCGTTTCTCGTTCTGCCGGTCGGTCCGCTCGGCAGCGGCGTCCGCGCCGCCCCGCCACTCGCCGGTGATATGCGCCTCCACGGCCGTGCGCGGGGTTCCGTACCGCTCGCGCGAATTCTTTATGATGAGATCGCGATAGGTCGCGAGCGGGAGTTTCTGCGGCGGCAGCGTCTCGGCGGAGAACGGACGCGAAGCAACGCCGTCGATCATCAGCTTGATGTACACGTTCGCCTTGGCAAGATTCACGAGGTCATTCTGCAGGAACTCGGGCATGAATTCCTTTTCCAGGAACTCCGCATCGGCGGCGCCCACGCGGAAGGTGATGATCGTGCCGACATTTCCGAACACCGCATCGCGCACCGAGGTGCTCTCCCCGCTCACAAGCTGGCCGATATACTGGTGCGCCAGAACAAGGCTCAGACGGTATTTCCGCGCCTCGGAAAGGATGTTTGCGAACGACTCCGTGGCGAAATTCTGGAACTCGTCCACGTAAAGGAAGAAATCGCGCCGGTCGCGCTCCGGCGTATCCACGCGCGACATCGCGGCAAGCTGGAGGCGCGTGATGATCATGGCGCCGAGGAGCGCGGAATTATCCTCGCCGATCTTCCCCTTGGAGAGATTGCAGATGAAGATCTTCCCGGTGTCCATGATCTCCCGCATATTGAGCGACGAGTGCGGCTGGCCGAGGATATTCCGGACGAGCGGGTTGGACACGAACTGTCCGACCTTGTTCTGTATCGCCGCGAGCGCCTCGGTCTCGAACCGCTGGCTGTATTTTGAAAATTCGTCCTCCCAGAACGCCTTGATGACGGGATCCTTCAGGTTGCTCACGATCTGCTTGCGGTAGTCCTGGTTGGAGAACATGCGCAGGATGCCGAGCAGGGTCGCGCCGGGATATTCGAGAAGCGCGAGCAGCGTATTGTTCAGGATGTACTGCATGCGTGCCGACCACGCGTCCGCCCAGATCTTCTTGAAAACGCCCATGAGGCCCGATGCGACGAGATGGCGATACTCGGTGCCCACCTGCTCCATCGGATTGAAGGCGACGGGATATTCCATGTCCGACGGATCGAAATAGATGACATCGTTCAGCCGATCCTCCGGCACGAAGTCAAGCATCTTTTCCGCAAACTCGCCGTGAGGGTCCACGATGGCGATCCCCTTGCCGGAACGCATGTCCGCAATGGCCATGTTCTCAAGCAGCGTCGTCTTGCCGACGCCCGTCTTTCCGATGACATAGATGTGCCGGCGGCGGTCGTCCAGCTTAACGCCGAACTTCTTCTGCTGATTGCGGAAGTTATAGAACCCGAGCGGAGTTATGTTCTGTGATTCGTCCATCATGGTCTTGAAAAAAGGATCAATCGTTCACGATCGGAATGCCGGCCGGCGGGCTGCCCTTGCGCGACGAGATCTTTTCGAGCTCGGTCGTGGAAACGGCGGCGCTCGGGAAGTGGTACAGGGTCGCAAGCTCCTCGATATTCAGCACCGACTTTTTCTTGCTCGGTGAAACATGCCGATAGGATTCATACAGCAGGCGCTTGCGCCAACGAATGCGGGTCTTCTTGAACATGCCCTTCACCGAGTACGACGCGGTCGTCGTCTCGCCGTCCGGGCGCAGCGAATTGAGGTGCTGGGTGTTGAACTGCCGGACGAAACCGTGGAGCGCCGGCATCATGCCGGGATCCACGTCTGCCTTCTTCGTGACGTAAAGGAAGCGGGGCGTCGCCTCAAAGGCGATCTTCGCGATCTTGGTCGCGATAGCCTCCGATATCTCTTTTTCGCCGGGAGTCATGAGGAACCGCATCGCCTTCGCGGACTCATCCTTCTTCTTCGTCTCGGTGCCGGGATGCTCGAAAGGCGCGCGCACGACCTCGCCGAGCGTCACGCCGGGACTCATGCCCTTGAGAAAGCCGGTCGGTTTCTTTTCCTTCGCCTCAACGCCAAGGATCTGATTCACTTTCTTCTCCCCTTCTTTTTTGAAATCCTCGCCGGTCGGCCGGATCACGAGCTGGTACCAGAGCTGCTGGTCGCCCTCGAGCTTCGCCATGAGCTCCATGAGCGGCGCAATGGTATCCAGGCGCCGCTCCTCGGTCGGATCTTCGAATGACAGATAGGTGCGGATCGGAAGATAGTTCTCGTGCCGGAGAACTTCCTCAAACCCGCCGACGTCGATCTCGGGCGTGGGGAGATTTTCGGGGAACGATTCGAGGTAGTCGTCCACTTCTATCACCTCGGCCTCGGGGTATTGCCCATAGATGGCGATCTCAAGGTTGTGCCGCAATTCCTTCGGGACGCGGACGTAGAAATGGCTTTCGCCGGCGCGGCCGACGATCTCGAACGCCATCCAGGGCTCCTCCTTTCCTTTCCAGTATTTATCGAACGGCTTGATGCCGTAAGAGTACGGGGCGTGGGCCGCGGCGAAGATCTGCTCCATCGCCTTCGGCGTTTTAAGAACGTTCTTCGGGATCTTTATCTCAAGGAGCTTCCAGGTAATGCCGCGCGCGAACCGCACGTGCAGGTAGATGAGCCAGAAATCCCAGAAAAGAAAAGCGGCGATGAGCGGCAACGCGATCCACCAAACGTAGCTCCATGCAAGGAGCACGCTCTGAAGAAGGCCTTGTCCGATACCCTGCAGCGTCGCGGTCATAGGATTATTGTAGCACGGATCGGCTTTTGAAATGCCGAAAAAAACGTTATCGCAGGCCCTTGGGACCTGCGATACTCGTTATGATTCCCGAACGCGGTATCTGCCGTCCGGCAGATGTTCAAAGAGATCTTTGTTCTGGAGATTGATGACCACCGTGTTGGATTTGAAAAAGCGCTGTTTCGTGACGTGCGAAACGATATCCTTCGCGGACATCGGACCCTTTTCCTTCAGGATCTTCGCGATGACCTCGCGCGCGATGCCCGGCTCGTAGCCATGCTCCCGCAGGCCGTAGATGCCGCGGCCGACCAGCACGAAACGGTCGTCCTTGATGAGCTCGTTATGCACCGTCGGGGCAAGCGCCTTCTGATCATCGTCGAAATTCACTTCATTGATGCGGCGCGCGATGCTCTCGAAGTGAAGCGGTTCCTGATTCTTCTTCAGAACGAGATAGATCTTGTCGCGAATGGTCTTCGGATTGATCTCCGGCCAGTCGGAAAGCCCTTCGTCGCCGAACGGATTCTTCCCGACCTGCTTCGTGAGGCCGAGATAGTTCTCCGCGACCGCGGGAGTGATGCCGCCATCCTGCACGAAACTCGCAAGTTCCGCGCGATACGTTCCTCCGAAGACCTGTCCGCGCCGCGAACGGAGGGCGCCGGTCCATTTCTCCACGAACGTCCGCGCCGATTTCCAGTCCTTCTCGCTGCTCACGTAAAGCGGAACGAAATCCTCATCCTCGCGGCGGACCGAAAAGGCGCCGGACGCTTCGGCAAGAAAATCCAATTCCGGAACGCCGATGCCCTTCACGAGCGTGGCCGTATGAGCTGCCACGTCGGCCTTCCCGGCGATGCCGCCCTTCGCAGCAATGAAACTCTTCACTTTTGCAAGCATGGCAACGGTATCGTTGTGCCGCATGACATTCTTTGCAACGAGCGACATGGCACTGTTCTCGATCTGGCGGACCCGCTCGCGCGTCACCTTGAGCCGATCGCCGATCGCCGCAAGCGTCTCCCCTTCAAGGCCGCTCTCAAGACCGAAACGCGCCACTACCACCTCCCGCTGGCGGGGGTTCAGGTCGTTCAATGCATTCTTGATGATCTTGGATGACGTGGCCATAAAGGTTCGCTTTTTGATTGATTTCTTTAAAAATATTCTACACTATACACAAAAAATACGCAAGCCCCCGTCTGTGCATCGCCCAAGAATCAAGGTTTTCTATCCTTTCTTTTTGCTCCCCGGCGTGCCCTCAGATCTCGATTTTGGAGAACAGATACGCGCCAACGAGAAGGATGAACAGGGTAAATCCGCCAAGAACCCAGAAATCCATCCAGAAACCGAACTGAAGGGAGCCGGGCACGAGCGCGGCACGAAGGCCGTCGATCCCATAGGATAAGGGATCCAGGCGCGCGACGATCGTGATGGCCTCGGGCAGACCGCGGAGCGGGAACAATGCACCTGAAAGAAAGAATGTCGGCATCACGAGAAAATTCATAATGAGCGGAAATCCCTGCATATCATCCACGACCGAGGCAATGGCCGTACCGATGCCGGTAAAAAGCACCGCGATCATGATCATGAAAACGAACGCGACCAGGAACAGCGAGAAGCTCGGACGGAATCCGATCGCCCACGCGATCAGAAACACGAGTATGCCTTGCGCAAGAGCGACCGTCGCGCCGCCGAGCGTCCGGCCGAGCATGATGGACATGCGCGACACCGGCGCCACGAGCGTCTCCTTCAAAAATCCGAACTGTTTATCCCAAATGATCTCGATGCCCATGAAGACCGCAGTAAAGAGGATGCCCATGGCGATCACGCCGGGCGCAAGGAACTCCAGATAGTTCCCGCCGCCGGCACGCTGGAAGATCGGCCCGAACCCGAAGCCGAGCGCGACCAGGAATAATACGGGCTGTCCGATAGACCCGATCATGCGGGCCTTGGACCGGAAATAACGCTTGAGCTGGCGAAGCCAGAGAATATAGATGGTGGACATGGAGATTGATATGAGCGATTAGAAAATAGGAAGGCAGCGATCAGTTATCAGTTATTATCAATACATAGTCGGTATCGTTCATCTTTTTCTTGCTCGTTACTCTCTTATCTAATCGCCGATCGCCCTCTTCCTGATCGCCCATCTTTTATCTCCTGCCCCATACCTTTGCGTGCGTACGCATGCGCGACGCGCCATCGTTCGACTCTTTGCGGATATCGTATCCCGTCAGCTTGATAAAGGCGTCCTCCAAAAGTTCAGAGCCGGTCTCACGCTTAAGATCGGCGGGCGTCCCCTGCGCGACGATCGCTCCATGGTCCATCACTGCGACGCGGGTCGCGGAACGGTCGGCCTCTTCTATATAATGCGTCGTGAAAAAGACCGTGATCTGCTCCTCGCGATTCAGGTTCTGGATATAGCTCCATACATGATTCCGGGTCTGCGGATCAAGTCCGGTCGTCGGTTCGTCAAGAAACAGGATCTTTGGATGGTGCAGAAGTCCGCGGGCGATCTCTAAACGGCGCTTCATACCTCCGGAAAACGCCTTTACGAGATCATTGCGGCGATCCCAGAGCTCTACGAAACGCATCAGTTCCTCGATGCGCTTCCCGCGCACGTCCTTCGGCACTTTATAGAGCACCGCATGGAACTCCATGTTCTCAAGGGCCGTCAGCTCGTCATCCAGGCTCGGATCCTGGAAGACGATGCCGAACGATCGCCGCGCGGCCGCTTCATCGCGGACCGGATTCTTCCCGTCAAGGAAGATCTCGCCCGAGGTCGGCGCGAGGAGCGTTGTAAGCATCTTGATCGTTGTCGTCTTTCCTGCGCCGTTCGGTCCCAGGAACGCGAAAATCTCGCCGCGGGCGACGTCGAACGAGATACCGTTCACGGCGGTGAGATCGCCGAATTTCTTTACCAGGTTTTTAACTTCAATAATGGACATGAATGATGAAAGAGCGATTAGAGATTAGTTGTTAGCGATTGGCGATTAGATAAAAGAGCAACGAGCAAGAGAGCGACATATTGATAGTAATAATAGCTGATCACTAATCGCTATCTTGCTATTTTCTAATCACTAATCGCTAACTACTGATCGCCCTCTTCCCAACTGCTCAGACTTCCTACTTTTCCTACTTGTCATACCCTTTTTATCCATGATAAAATGGCAATTATGAAAACGTCAAGCAGAAAAAAGATACTCGCCATCGCCACGATCGGCGAAAAGGGGCAGATCGTGATCCCCGCAGAGGCGCGCGCGGCCATGAAGCTCACGAAAGGCGAAAAACTGGTCGTCATGAGCTCGCATGAGAATGCGCTCGTTATCATGAAGGCCGCAAAGTTCGAAGCAATGGCGGCGCATGTGACGGAAAACCTCGCCTCCATCAGAAAGCTCATCAAAAAAGACATTACCCGATAAATCCATGGCAAAAAAATCTCTCGGATTCCTTAGGTCAAAAACCGGCATCGCGCTCGTGATCGTCATTGCGCTTGCCGCGATCTGGTTCTTCTTCCTCCGCCCCGCAAAATCCACCTATCAATTCGTCACGGTCCGACGCGGCGCGATCACGGAGGTCGTGAATGTGACCGGCAACGTCACAAGCACGAAGAATGTCACCCTTGGATTTGAAAATGCCGGAACGATCGCGGCGGTCTATTACCAGGAAGGCGCCTCCGTGTCCCAGGGAGCGGTCATCGCGAAGCTCGATACGGGCCAACTCGAAGCCCAGCTCGCCCAGGCCCAGGCGAACGTTGATGCCGAGCAGGCAACGCTCGCGAACATGGAAGCCGGACCCACGCCCCAAAATGTCGCCGTATCGCAAACCGCCGTCGCCTCGGCGGAACAGACGCTCAAGAATTCCTATGCGAGCGTCCCGAATGCGATCTCCGGTGCCTATGCGAACGCGAATGACGCCGTCCGCAACCAGCTGAACTCCTTTTTCACGAACGCCGAAACGGAAAATCCGCAGCTGACCTTCCAGGTGAGCGATTCACAGCTCGTGAACGACATCACATCGGAACGGGCCGGGGCAAGCTATCTGCTGAACGCCTGGCAGCCGCAGGTCCAGGCCCTCGGAACCGCCTCCCCCTCCTCGACGCTTGATGCCGCGCTTACGACCGCGCTCGCGAATCTTGCGAGCGTAAAAACATTCCTCGGAACGGCGCTTGATGCCGTCGTAAATGCAACCAATATGTCGCAGGCGCTCTCCGCATCCTATAAAACGGACATTACGGCGGCGCTCAATGAGGTGAACACCTCGGTCGGAAACCTCAATACGCTCGCGCAGAATATCGCTTCGGAAAAGGCCTCCATCGCACAGGCGGAAGCCGCTCTCAACCTGACGCTCGCCGGCTCCACAAAGCAGGAGATCGACGCCCAGAAGGCGCAGGTGGAACAGGCCCAGGCGAACGTACAGGCCATTCAGGCAAGCATAGAGAACTCCTTGATCGTCGCGCCCATGAGCGGCGTCGTGACGACGCAGAACGCCAAGGTCGGCGAGGTCGCTGCCGCAGGCGTTCCGATGGTCACCCTTATCACCCCGAACGCCCTTGAGATCGACGCCTACGTTCCGGAAGTGGATATCGGCAAGATCGCCGTGAACGATCCCGTCGCCATCACTCTCGATGCGTTTCCGGGAGAGACGTTCTCCGGCAAGGTATTCTTCGTGGATCCGGCTGAGACCATCGTCTCCGGCGTCGTGGACTATGAGATCAAAGTGTCTTTCAGTAAAAACGATCCTCGCCTGAAGAGCGGACTCACGGCAAACCTGAATATCATGACCTAGACGGACCAGAATGTCCTGATTCTTCCCCAGTATGCCATCATCCAAAACACGAACGGGACCTTCGTGGAGATCGTGAAGAACGGCGCCACTGTCCAGATCCCCGTCACCCTCGGCATCTCCGATAACAACGGCAACGTGGAGATCGCCTCGGGAACGACCGAAGGAGAACAGGTTGTGAACATCGGCCTCAAATAGCACCAGCACATGACCGAGATCGAGGTACGGGATATGAAAAAGGACTACGTCGACGAAGACGTCGTGACGTCCGCATTGCGGGGAATCTCTTTCACGATCGATCGCGGCGATTTCGTATCCATCGTCGGCCCGTCGGGCTCCGGAAAATCCACGCTCGTGCAGATCCTGAGCTTCCTGGACCGCCCGACCGGCGGCAGCTACCGGTTCTTCGGAAAAAGCATCGATGACATGAACGACCGCGAACTGGCCCACGTTCGGAACAAGGAGATGGGCTTCGTGTTCCAATCGTTCAATCTTCTCTCCCGACTTTCCGTCTATGAGAACGTGGAGATCCCCCTTCTCTATGCCGAAAACGTCCCCGCCGGCGACCGTAAGAAGCTCGTGGAAGATGCGGTCCGGTCCGTGGGACTGGAAGAAAAGCTGTGGAGCGAGGCAGGGCGATTGTCGGGCGGCCAAAAACAGCGTGTCGCCATCGCGCGCGCTCTCGTCAACAAGCCGAACGTCATCTTTGCCGATGAACCGACCGGAAATCTGGATTCCAAATCGGGCGCCCAGATCATGGGCATCTTGGACGACCTGAACAAGGAAGGCCACACGATCATCCTTGTGACCCACGAGACCTATACCGCCGAATTCGCATCGCGCATCATCCGCATCAAGGACGGTCTGATCGAAAGCGATACGCCGGTCGAAACGCCGCGGCGATCAAGGGAGGATTTTTTCAAATAACATGCGCGTCAGAGACTCTTTCAATTCGGCGGTCAACAGCCTGCGGCACGGGAAGACCCGGTCCGTGCTCACGATGCTCGGCATCGTGATCGGCATCGCTTCCGTCATTATCCTCATGTCCATCGGACAATCGGCTCAGGACTACATCCTGAACCAGGTCCAGGGCGTCGGATCCAACCTTATCTTCATCATTCCCGGCGGTACGGTGAACGGCCGCTTCCAATCCCCCGCAGCAGCTCAAGGCATCGTCGTCACAAGCCTCGTCCAAAACGACGTGAATGCCCTGTCCCGCGAACCGTCCATCAGTGACGTGGTTCCGCTCGTCACCGGCCAGGCCGATGCGGTCTACGGCGATAACGATCTTACGGTCACCTATCAGGGAACGACCGCGAATTTCTTCCCGGTAAGAAATTTCACGGTTGCGAACGGCTATCCCTTCACTGCGCAGGACGTTGCGGCCTATAACCACGTCGCGGTCATCGGCTCCGATCTCGCAAAGACCCTCTTCGGCGCGAATATCGATCCCGTCGGACAGAACATCCGCCTCAAGAACATCATGTTCCGCGTCGTCGGCGTCCTTGCGCCGAAAGGCACCGGCCCGGGCGGCGTCAACCAGGACGACATGGTGCTCGTCCCGATCACCGTCGCGCAGAGCGAGATGCTCGGCATCACCTACTTCAATATGATCTTCGTGTCGGCAAATCCCGCCTACCGGATCTCCTTCGTGAAGTCGCGCATTGAATCCATCATGGAGCAGGACCACGGCATTACGAATCCCAATAAAGACGACTTCACCGTGGAGACCCAGCAGGATATTCTGTCGCTTCTCGGCAATATCACTTCCGTCCTTACGCTCTTCCTTGCCGCCATCGCCTCGATCTCTCTCGTTGTCGGCGGGATCGGCATCATGAACATCATGCTGGTCTCGGTCACCGAACGCACGCGCGAGATCGGACTCAGGAAGGCCGTCGGCGCGACCGACCGCGACGTCCTCCAGCAATTCCTCATTGAGGCGATCCTCCTGACATTCCTTGGCGGCGTGATCGGCATCGCACTCGGCGCCGTTGTCGTCACGATGGCCTGGCTCGTCCTTTCCCATGTCGTTGCCGCAGGATGGACCTTCGCCTTCCCGCTTTCGGCCGTCCTCATCGCCGTTCTTGTCTCAACGGCCTGCGGCCTTGCCTTCGGCCTCTACCCTGCGCGCCAAGCAGCGCGAAAAAGCCCCATCGAGGCCCTCCGGTACGAATAAACCCTGCCTATCTCCCTCGCTTTGCCAGAGCGGCTTCGCGGGGCGAGCCCCAAGAAAACCCCTCCTATCCTCCCCTTAGAAAAGGGGAGGAATTTTTACTCCTCCTCCCTTTCGAGGGAGGAGCGAGAGGAGGGTCTTCTGCCATGGCGGGAGACTGTGACGGACGGCCTCAGATGAACTTCGGTTGGTAGGACTTCGGTGCCTTTTTAAGAATCTTCAAAAGTTCCGGATGCGAGAGAAGTCCGGTCTGCGCCCCAAAATACTGGACGACATGCATGGATTCGACAGGGGCCCAGCGCAATGCTTCGGGAACCGAAGCGCCATGGATCAATGCGGAGAGAAATCCGGTCCCGAACGCATCCCCTGCGCCGGTCCGCGAGATCGGCGGTTTCGGATCGGGATACGGCGGCATGAAATAGCAAGAACCGTCATCCGATGCGTACGCGCCAAGCGGTCCATCCGTAATAACGACGATCTTCGGACCGAGCGCCCGCAGTCCAAGGAGCAACTCCTTAATATGATCGCGCTTCGTTCCAAGGATGAGCTGCGCCTCCTCGCGGTTCACAAAAAGCACGTGGGTGCGGCGGTAGATCTCCCGGAGCTTCTTCGGGCCGAACTTCAGCTGAAACGTGCCGGGGTTGAACGCCATCTTGATGTCGGGATGAGCCGCAAGGTATCGCGCCAGTTTTTCATGGAAACCGAGCGTATGTTCGCCGATCGACGAGAAATAGATCCACTCCGGATTCCCGATGCGCGCAGGATCGTAGTAGGCGTAATCCTGATGCTTGATAAGGATCGTCCGTTCAGGCCCGTAGTTCAGAACGAAGTGGTAGTTCGTCGGCTTGCCGGCATTCACCTTTACGAGCTCCGTGGCGACCTTCTCCTTCCGATAGTGCCCGAGAACCTCTTTGCCGTAATAGTCGCTGCCGACGGAGGTCAGGATCGCCGTATCGATGCCGAGGCGGCGCGCGCCGACCGCGACGTTGGACGCATTTCCCACGGCGGGCATCACGGTGAGCGACTCGTACGGGATCTTGTCAGCGAACGGCATGCAGATCTCGAGATGTTCACGGTCCGGATGTTCGTGGACGCGCGCTTTCTTCAGGACGATGAATGCGTCCATGACGACATCTCCGATGCACACAAGGGTATGTTTCTTTGGCATGTGGGTTTCTTGATGATTTTTTTTATTGTATCATACCATCAACCATGCGCCGAGAATCCTTTCTTCCCGAATCTCCTGCGCCCGAAGCGTCTCCCGACGCCCTCCGGGAAGCCGTCATCCGCCTGACAGCGGAAAACCACGATCTTGAACAGGAAAATAAGCGCCTGAAAGAGGTCGCCATGAAAGATCCCCTGACGGGGCTCTGGAACCGGAGAGGCCTCGCGGAGACCGCCGGACTGCTATTTCCCGAAAAGAGCACGGAGCGGTCCGAGCAGCGCGAAAAAGGACGGGAAAACAGGCGCGAGGCAGCGGTCCTCGTTTTGGATATCGATAATTTCAAGATCATCAATGATCTCTATGGCCACAGCGGCGGCGACACGGTGATCAAAAAGGCCGCAGAGGCGTTGCGCGGAGCTCTTCGCGCAACGGATATCATCTGCCGCTGGGGCGGCGAGGAATTCGTGGCGATCTTCCGCGGAGCCGACGCCCAGGACATCATCAACAAGTTCTATCGCAAAGATGACCAACGGGCGGAATTTTCATTCGAAACCGAACTGAACGGAGAACCGGTCTCCGTGACCATGAGCGGCGGCGTCGCCGATCTTCTGCCCGGAGAATCCCCGGACGACGCCATTGCGCGAGCGGATAGCGGTTTATATATCGCAAAAGAAACAGGAAAAAACCGCATCGAACGCGTCTCTTCGAAAGTAGGAGATAAATAGAGGAGATCAATGGACCTCGTTTTTTGTCATTCCGAGTTTGCCGAGAGATCTTTTCTCTTAGGCCGCAGAAAGGATTCCTCGCTGCGCTCGGAATGACAAAAAGGTGTCATCCAGAGCAAAGCGAAGGATCTTTTCTTAGAGTGCAGCGATGCGAGCCGAAATCGGACCTCGTAGCGAGGTCCGATTTCAACCTGTCATTCCGAACGCGAGCATTAGCGCGAGCGCTTCTTCGTTGTTTTGCGAACCACCCGCTTCGCCGCCTTCTTGGCCGGAGTCCGTTTCGCCTTCCGGGCCTTCGCGGCCGGTTTCGCCGCCTTCTTGGCCTCCGACTGGATATGTTTCCACTCGGCCTTCGCGTCACGGATCGCCGAAGCGATCTCCGCGCCGCCGATATGTTCCATTGCGCCATAATGCTTCATCGCCTTCTCGACGATGCGCTGATATTCCTTCTCGCCAATGGAAGCGAGCTGCTTGGTCTCTACGGCGGCAGATTTACGGGCCTTCATGACCCATGCCTGTGCCTTTTTCCGCTGCGGCTGCGTCCGTTCATACAAAAGATATGCTCCTGCGAGAGCACCGGCAATGCCCGCTGCGATGCCCGCGCCGATCGTAACGGCCTGCGCGCGCTTGGCGGACGCCTTCTTTTTCTTCGTTGGCATATTGATGCTGTATTCTTTATTTTTTCTTTCTCGACCTTGATGCTTTCCGGGTTCCAAAAAAGCGATCCATAAGATCGAATGCTCCTTTTGCACGTGCTCCGCGGGCACGGACCTCGGTGCGCAGATCGGCGATATCTTTCCGCAAAAGCGCCGTCTCCTCGCGGACCGCATCCGTGATCTCCCGAAGATTACGGAAGACCTTGATAAGGTAGACGATGAGCACTGTGAGCGCGAGCGCGACCACGGCGACCGCGATCGTCGTCACGAAAAAGAAAATGTCGGCGTGAATGAGCGTTCCCATGATTACAGTATACCATACCGCGATCACCTGCCGCCCGACTTCAGA
>DAIBYH010000007.1 GCA_027424065.1 Candidatus Parcubacteria bacterium
CCGAGCGCCACGCCCAATACCAGGGCGACCGTGAGCGTAATGAATTGGGGGCGGGATGGTTTCATGGATTATTTTCCGGAATGCGTAGAGGTAGAGGTGGGAAGCATGCCCGCCGGGATCATCGGCGCCGCCGAAGGCGCAGAGGAGGTGGAATACGGGATCTGCTGGCCCTGCTGCTGCGCCGCCGCTGCCTGCGGATTCTCGATCGCCTGCACCACCTGGCTGTTGTTCATGAGGCGCGTCGTGAACAGAATGTTCTTGGAGTTCAGACTAATCTCGTTGCTCGGTCCCCAGAAGACCGACGTAAAGGGCTGTACGCTCACCTGCACCTGGTTGTTCTGTCCCTGCGACCGCTGGAGATACCAGACGTCCGTCAGGTGCGGCGACGGGAACCAGGAAAGTTTTCCGAAATACATATCGCCCGAGGTGAGGTACACGGCCGAATACGGAGAAACGGTATTCGTGCTCTTCGCTCCCATAAAGTTTCCGGCGATCATAATGCCGGCCCAAACCGCGAGCACGATAACGACAACGACCGCAACTATGAAGAGAACGATCCTGCTTTTTTTCATGATGTAAAATTATTTATTTTTATTATGGTGCTACGACAATAATATATCCCACCGGTCCCTTTGCCGGGCCGCCGCAGGATGAACAATAGAAGAGATATTTACCCGCGGTCATCGGCGAGAACTGGACGGTCTTCGTCTGACCCTGCGGCAGGAGCACATGGAAACCGAGATCGGGCTGCGTGAAATCATAGTTGCCGCTCGTTGCGCCGATCTGAAGATTCACCGTATCGCCGACGTTCACGGCGACCGTGGAAGGCGTAAACCCGTTACCATCCACCATAATAGTGAAGCTGCGGTACTTCGTGCTCGCGTTCGGCGCCGCGGCGGACTCAATTTTCGGAACGGCGACATCTCCCGTGCTCGTCGCACCGGCGCTCGGCACAACAACGTTCGCGGGAGCGGGCGCATAGGTCGTGGATGACGGCATCGCCGTTCCGGAACCAGCCATACCAATACCGCCCGCACCCTCCGGCGCGTTCGCCTTCTTATGCCCCAATGTCAGAACGGCAATGATCGCAAGTATGATGACCACAACGACCACTACGACAAGGATAAGATTCCTCTTTTTGTTCTGCCCCATGACATGATTATACCAACGTCAAGATGATAGCAACAGGCCGAGTTATCCACAGGGAGAAAGAGGAGGTGGCAACCCCACCTAACCTCCCCTTAGAAAAGGGAAGGAAGTTTAATTCCTCCTCCCTTTCGAGGGAGGAGCTAGAGGAGGGAGATCAGCGGGGGTGCTTGTTGCGCACGGAATGACAGGGAGGGTATTATAGGATTACCCTTATGCCGAAATTCACCCACCTCCACGTCCATTCCCACTATTCCCTGCTCGACGGCCTCGCCAAGGTTCCGGACCTCGTCGCGCGAGCCAAGGAATTCGGCATGGATGCCATCGCGCTCACGGATCACGGCGTGCTCTACGGCGCCGTGGAATTCTACAAAACGGCAAAGAAGGCGGGCATCAAACCCATTCTCGGCGTTGAAACCTATGTCGCGCCGCGCGACCGCTTCTCAAAGGAAGGCAATGAACGCTACTATCATCTTATTCTCCTCGCCGAGAACAATACCGGCTGGAAGAACATTGTGAAGCTCGTCACCAAGGCGCACCTCGAAGGCTTCTACTATCGGCCGCGCATCGATAAGGACCTGCTCCGCGAGCATCACGAAGGCGTTATCGCGCTTTCCGCATGCCTCGGCGGCGAGGTGGACCAGGCGCTCCTCGCGGGACGGCAGGATGAGGCGGAACGCGTCGCGCACGAATACGAAGAGATCTTCGGCAAGGGAAATTACTTCCTGGAGATCCAGAAACATCCGCACATCGAAGATTCGGAAAAGATAGAAGCGGGTCTCATTGCGCTCTCCGAGAAGACCGGCATTCCCCTCGTTGCGACGCAGGACAGCCACTATATCCATTCCGACGAAGCAGAGTACCACGATGTTCTCCTTGCCGTGCAGACCGGCAACAAGCTCTCGGACGACGACCGCATGAGCATGAAGATGGACGACTTCTCGGTGCTCTCGCCCGAAGAGATGTTCAAGAAATTCGCGCACGTTCCGGGAGCCGCCGAGCGCACCGCAGAGATCGCAGAGCGTTGCAACGTGGAGATAGATCTCATCCCTCCCTACGGGCACGGCACCTACCTTCTCCCTGAATTCCCGAAACCGGACGGAAAGAGCGCGAACGCTTATCTGCGGGAGCTCATCGAAGAACGCCTGCCGAAGAAATTCCCGCCGGAGAAACAGACGCCTGAAATGCGGCAGCGGCTGGAATACGAGACCCAGGTCATCGAAAAGACCGGTTTCGCCTACTATTTCCTCATCGTGCAGGACCTCATCCACTGGGCGAAGACCCATGGCATCGCCGTCGGGCCGGGCCGCGGCTCGGCCGCAGGCAGCCTCGTCTCCTACGTGCTCGACATCACGAACCTCAATCCTCTCGCCTATAACCTGCTCTTTGAGCGCTTCCTGAACCCTGAGCGCATCTCCATGCCGGATATCGATATCGACTTCTCGGACGTACGCCGCGACGAGGTCCTGGCGTATGCACGCGAAAAATACGGCGAAGACCGCGTGGCACGCATCATCACCTTCGGGACCATGGCCGCGCGGGCCGCGATCCGCGATGCCGGACGCGCCATGGGATATGCCTATGCCTTCTGCGATCAGATCGCGAAACTCATCCCTTTCAATCCGACCCAGGGCATGAAAGAGGGCTGGCTTGATGAATGCCTCACGAACGTCGTGGAGCTCAAGGCGCTCTACGACGCAAACCCCGACGCAAAGAAGCTCATTGACACCGCGCGCCACCTTGAGGGCGTCGCGCGTCACGCATCGGTCCATGCCTGCGGCACCGTCATTGCCAAGGATCCCCTCTCCGAGCTTGTGCCGCTGCAGTTCGCTCCCCAGGACAAAGACATCACGATCACGCAATTCGAGATGCACGCCGTGGAAGAGCTCGGCCTTCTCAAGATCGACTTCCTCGGCCTCCGCAACCTGACCATCATCGAAGAAACCGTCCGGCTCGTCAAAGAACTGAAGAACGAGACGGTCAATGTGGATGCGCTGCCGCTCGACGACAAGAAAACCTACGAACTCCTCCAGCGCACCGACACGACGGGCGTCTTCCAGTTCGAGTCAAGCGGCATGCGCCGCTACATGAAGGAGATCCGCCCGACGGACTTCGAGGACCTCATCGCGCTCGTTGCACTGTTCCGTCCCGGCCCGATGGACCTGATCCCCTCCTACATCAAGCGCAAGCACGGCAAAGAACGCGTCGTCTATCTGCATCCCAAACTGGAACCGATCCTCAAGAACACGTACGGCATCGGCATCTATCAGGAACAGATGATGCAGATCGCCCGCGACCTTGCGGGCTACACGCTGCCCGAGGCCGACACGCTGCGCAAAGCCATCGGAAAAAAGATCAAGGCGCTCCTCGACGAGCAGGAGATAAAGCTCGTGGGCGGCATGGTGAAGAACGGCATCCCCGAACGGGTCGCCAAGCAGATCTGGGAGCTCTTCCCGCCGTTCGCCCGCTACGGCTTCAACCGGAGCCACGCCGCCTGCTACGCGCTCATCGGCTATCAGACGGCCTATCTCAAAGCGCACTATCCCGAAGAATTCATGGCCGCACTCCTTGATTCGGAGCTGAGCGACATAGAACGGATCTCGTTCCTCATCCAGGAAGCGCGGCAGTCGGGCATTGATATCCTTCCGCCGGACGTGAACCGGAGCTTCGTCACCTTCGCACCGGAAGGCCCGAAAATTCGTTTCGGCCTTGCCGCTATCAAGAACGTCGGCGCAGAGGTCACCCGCGCGATCATCGACGAGCGCGCACGAAATGGACCGTTCAAGAATTTCGAGGACTTCCTCTCGCGGACTCAGCACAAAGATGTCAACAAAAAATCACTGGAAAGTCTCGTGAAGAGCGGCGCATTCGACTCCCTCGGCATCGAACGGAATCAGGCGCTCGCCAATATGGACGATATCGTAAAGTTCGCCTCCGCCATGCGGAAGGGTGGCACGCGCACCGGCTCGCTCTTCGGCGACACGCTGCCGGCGGCGGCCCTGAAACTGAAGCCTGCGCCGGCGGCAACCTCCGGTGAAAAGCTCATCTGGGAAAAGGAGCTGATCGGCTTCTATCTTTCGGACCATCCCCTCAAGGCGCATGCCGAAACGATCGCCTACTACAAGGCAAAACCGATCGCCGAGCTCATTGCCGCAAAGCCGAACCAGCAGGTTATCCTCCGCACGGCCGGCATCGTCTCCAAAATGAGAAAGATCGTCACGAAGAGCGGCCAACCGATGATCTTCGCCACCATCGAAGATCTCGCACAGCAGAATCTGGAAGTGGTCGTCTTCAACAGCGTCCTCGAAAAGACCGCATCGGTCTGGGCGGAGAACACGCCGATCGTCGTGGAAGGAAAGATGTCCGAGCGCGACGGAGAGATGAAAATGATCTGCGAGAAGGCAAAGCGGCTGGACTGACGCACCGCGTGCAGCTTCGCGGGGCGAATCCTAAGATAAGGAGAGGGATCTTGACCCCCACTAACTCCCCCTTAGAAAAGGGGGAGTAAATTTTCTCCTCCCTTTCGAGGGAGGAGTTAGAGGAGGGGGGAGAGCGAAAGGAGAGGGGCTCGCCCACGAGGCCCTATTTCTTCGGCCTCATCAACGGGAAGAAAACGGTTTCGCGAATCGGACGATCCATGAGCACCGCGAAGAGCCGTTCCGAAACGCCAAACCCGCCAGCCGGCGGCATGCCATATTCGAGCGCCTCCAGAAAATCCTCATCGAGATGCTGAGCCTCGACATCCCCCGCTTCCCGCAGACGCATTTGCTCCTCGAATCGGGCGCGCTGGTCCAAGGGATCGTTCAATTCAGAGAATCCCTTGCCGAGCTCAGTGCCGGCAGCAACGATCTGGAACCGCTCAACAAGCTCGGGGTTTTCCGGCTTTCGTTTCGCAAGCGGTTCGATCACGACCGGCGGATCCACTAAAAAGCATGGCTGGATGAGCTTCGGACGCACGGTCTTCTTGAAAATAAGATCTATCAGTCGGCCGCGGCCCGCGGTCTTTTCGGGCGCAAGGCCAAGCTCCTTGGCGCGCGCAAAGAGCACGTCTCGATCCGCGGAAACAGGATCCAATCCCTGATTTTCTTCTTTGAAGGCCGTGACATATTCCACTTTCTCCCACGGCTTCGACCAATCGATCTCGCGGCCGTCGCGCATGGTCTTTAAGCCGCCGCAGGTCTTCATGATCACCTCCTTGTACATCTTTTCCGTGAGCGCCATGACGTCATGGTAGTCGTGGTACGCCCAATAGAACTCGAGGGCGGTATAATCCTGTAAATGTTCCCGGTCAATGCCCTCGTTGCGGAAGACCCGGCCAATCTCGAACACCTTATCAAATCCCCCGACCAGGAGTTTCTTGAGCGGGAGCTCGAGCGAGATGCGGAGATAAAAATCCGTATCGAGCGCGGCGTGATGCGTCCGAAAAGGTTCCGCCTCCGCGCCGCCGGGCAGATTCTCGAGCGCCGGCAGCTCCACCTCCAAAAATCCCTCACGCGTGAGCGCGTTTCGGAACGTTTCCCAAAAAACCGTCTTCTTGCGGAACAGTTCATGGAGCTCGGCGGCGGCGATCAGGTCGAGATAGCGCTTCCGAAGCCGCAGATCCTCGTCCGCAAGTCCGGTCCAGTTATCCGGCAGCGGAAGAAGGCTCTTGCCCGCCATGACGAGCTCCATGGTCTCGACGCTCTTCTCTCCCCGCTTGGTCGCGAACATCGGGCCGGTCGCCGAAACAAAGTCCCCGAGGTCCAGCACGGAGCGCCAGAATTCGAAATCCTTTGTTGTTTCTTCTTTCATCACCAGCTGAACCTTGCCGGTCTCATCGGCAATGTCCACGAACAGGATCTTTCCCTGATCGCGGAGACTCTTGATGCGGCCCGCGAGCGAGATCTTTTCCCCCGAAGCGGAAAGCTCCTCGAACTTTTGGAGGGCGTGCGCGACCGTGGACGATCGCGGAATGCGCGCCGGATAGGGATCGCGGCCCGATGCACGGATCGCGTCAAGTTTTTTATGCCGTTCTCGCACAATGTCTTCCAACATGCCTCCATCATAGCATAAAAAAATGGCCCCTGGGAGCGGGACCATCCGTGCTTCTGCCGAGATCGGATCTCAATTATCGAGGTTGAACCTCGATAATTAACACCTTTGTCATCCCGAGCTTGCCGAGGGATCCCTTTTTTTAGGATTTTTAGCAAAAAGGATTCCTCGCTACGCTCGGAATAATAACTCTTCCGTCATCCTGAACGAAGTGAAGGATCTTTTCTTATTAGCACAGAAAGGATGCTTCGCTTCGCTCTGCATGACATAACCCCTTCCTCCTTAGAAAAAAAACGCCTCCTTAAAAAAGGAGGCAAAGGATTCTGTTCTTTTGGACCAGCTATTCGATCTTCATGACCTCATAGGCGGCGGTCCCGGCGGGCGTCGACACCGTGATCTTATCGCCGACCTTCCGGCCCATGAACGATCTTCCGAGCGGAGATTCGTCGGAGATCTTTCCCGCGAGCGGATCCGCCTCGTACGACCCCACGAGCGTGTAGGTCGTTTCCTTTCCGCCCTTCTTCACGACGATCGTTGATCCGATCTGAACCGTGTCGTGCCCCTTGGTCTTGGTCACAATCTCCGCGTTCTTGAGGAGGTCTTCCAGTTCCGCAATGCGCGTTTCCACGGACGCCTGCTCTTCGCGCGCTTCTGCGTACTCCGAATTTTCCGAAAGATCGCCGTATTCCTTTGCGGTCTTCAAGCGCTGCGCGATCTCGATGCGTTTCGTCGTCTTAAGCTCGCCGAGCTCAGCCGTCAGTTCATTGAACCGCTCCTGCGAAAGGTATTGTTTTCCTGACATAGATAGTATGATGCTCCCCGCTTCCGCGCGAGTCGAAAGAAAAGAGTATGATTTTTTTACGAAATTCTTGATTACCGAGATGCTTCCCGTACGAGCGTCCGATAGGCACCCGTCCAAAGCCACCAGCGAATTTTAAGGATATCCCTGAGAAATTGCAAGCCCCCGGAAAACCGGACATGGGAACGCGCATCATTGACCCACCGGACCGGCATCTCCTTGATGGAGAACCGGTAGCGGCGGGCGAGGGCGAGCGTTTCCACGTCGAACCCCCATGTCCTGATCTTTACAACGCCAAAAATGTCCTCGGCGGCCTCTGCCGTGTATGCTTTAAATCCGCACTGGGTATCCCGAATACCCGGAAGAAGGATCACCCGCACGACAAAGTTCAGCGCTCGCCCGATAAGCGTCCGGGCCAGGGGCTCCGGCGGCTCAAGCCGCGCGCCCTTCACGGCACGGGATCCGATCACGACCCCGTAGCCCTCCTTGAAGAACGGGACCATGTGCTCCACCTGGTCCACGGACGTAGAGTTGTCGGCATCCATGAAAAGACGGATATCTCCTTTCGCTGCCAGCATGCCGGTCTGCACAACACTCCCCTTCCCGCGGTTTTCCTTCACATCGATCAGTCTCAGATTCCTCACGAAGCCCGCCATTGCGGTGACGACGGACGCTGTTGCGTCGCGGGAACCGTCATTCACCACGATGATCTCGTAGGGATAGCTCTGTGCGGCGAGATAGGCGTCAACATCAAGGAGGGTCTTCGGGATCCGCTCCGCTTCATTGTAGGCAGGGATAATGACAGAAAGATACATAAGAGAGGTAAGAGATGTTCTAATTGTTATAAATGTTGTAGCTGTTGTAAATGGCCGAAGCTTTGTAAGCGTTGTAGGTGTTCTAAATGGCCGTCCGCTATTCGGTCAAAATACGCGGACCCTTCTTCGTAATGGCGACCGTATTCTCGAAGTGCGCCGAAAGCGAACCATCGCGTGTCGCATAGCTCTCATCCTTCCGCTCGCGGATCGCCGCACCCCCGGCATTGATCATCGGTTCAATGGCAAGAACCATTCCTTCCCGGATCTCTTCCCCTGAACCGGGGCGGCCGAAATTGAAAACGGGCGGGTCCTCGTGGAGCGAGCGGCCGATACCATGGCCCGTGAGACCCTGCGCCACCGAAAATCCCTCTTTCTGCGCGACCGTCTGGACCGCAAATCCGATATCCCCGAGCGTATGGCCGGGACGCGCTGCGGCGACCGCCGCAGCAAGCGCCTTCCGCGTTGCGGCAATGAGCCGCTTCGCCTCAAGAGAAACCTTGCCGACCGCAACCGTCCGCGCCGCATCAAGATGAAACCCGCCATGGATCAAGCCGAGATCGAGCTTCACGAGATCGCCCTCGCGAATGATGCCGTCCGGGCTCGGCGTACCGTGCACAATGACGTCGTTCAGCGAAATGCAGATGGTCGCCGGGTATGGCTTCTCTGCTCCTTCGGGGCGGTAATGAAGGAACGAGGGGCGGTCGCCGCCGGCAGTAATGAGGTCGTACGCCAGCCGGTCGATGTCCTGCGTCGTCACCCCGGGACGAACCGCCTCCTCGAGGCGGCGCAAAACAGCGGCAAGGCGGCGCCCTCCTTCGGTCATGATCTCTATCTCTTCCGGCGTTTTAAGATGCGTCATGGCGGAATCTCTTTATTTCAAGCTCGATCCGGCGTGCGACCTCTGCCGGCGTTCCCACTCCCGACAACCTTCGGAATGCGTAAACCTCTTTAAAAAAAGCGACGGTCTGCGCAACTTCTTTGCGATAATATGCAACGCGATTCAAGAACGCCGCACGCGTATCATCCTTTCTTCCCCGCTTCGTCATGCGCCGCATCGTCTCAGCAACCGGCACATGGAGATAGAGCACCAAAGGATCGGGCCTCCCCGCCTTCCGGAGAAGCGAAGCGACCAAGCGCGCCTCGCCGATCATCTTCGGCGTGCCATCAAACAGAATTCCGCGCGACGCCGGCACCCGCAAGATCTTTTCCTGCAGAATATCGCGCACGATCCGGGTCGGCGTCAGTCTTCCTTTTGCCGTCAATCCCGTATAATCGAACTTCTTCCGATTCGCCGGCTTCCGCAGCTCCCGTCCCATGTCAAGATCGATCATGCGGTATCGTTTTGCGATCCAAGCGGATTGCGTCGCCTTGCCGGCGGCGGGATCCCCGAGCAGGACGATGTTGAATGGCGGCTGTTTCATGATCTGGAAATACCGAGAGCGTGCGCGATCTCCCGGGTCACTTCATCCGGCGAGGGCGTACCGTCGATCTTGAAAAATGCCGTTTTCGTTTTCAGGTAATCAAGTACTGGAACCGTCTCGGCCTCGTACTGCCGAAGCCGAAGCTCGATGCGTTCACGGGTGTCGTCCTTGCGGCCCTCGATCTCCGCGCGCTTCACAAGACGATCCACGGATTCTTCGTGCGGGAGGCCGAGAAAAATGGTCGCCACTTGATGCTTGCCATCCGCCCCGAGAAGCCGCAGGAGATATTCCGCCTGGGTCACGCGGCGGGGAAATCCGTCAAAAATGATCCCTTCGCGGCGAGGAAGAAGATCTACCTTTTCCTCAAGAACCCTGAAGATCGTTTCGTCATCGAGCAAGAGACCGCGATCGATGGTGTCCTTGACCCGCTTACCGAGCTCGTCCTGATGGGTCGCTATTTCACGCAGGATCGCCCCCGTGCCAAGATAAAAAAAGCCGAGCTTCTCGGCAAAAAGTTTGGCCTGCGTTCCCTTGCCCGATCCCTGCGGCCCGATGAAAATGAGTGCGTCAAAATCCATTCTTGATGCCCTCATGGTAGCATCAAAAAAAAATTTTTGCAAAAAAAATCCCGCGCCAGCGCGGGATCGTTGTCTGAGCTCGTGCCCTATTCAAGGCCTTCGTATTCGCGCATCGTAAGCTGCGAATCGATCTGTCGCATGGTTTCAAGAGCAACCGCAACGACGATCAGGATCGCCGTACCGCTGATCGTGAGCGTTGCAACGCCCGTCACTTTCTGGATGGCGATCGGCAGAACAGCGACAAGCCCCAGGAAGATCGCACCCCACAGCGTGACGCGATTCACGACGCCGGAGAAGAACTTCGTCGTGTTCTCGCCGGGACGAATGCCCGGAACGAAACCGCCGCTCTGCTGAAGGTTTTTGGACACCTCCTCGGGATTGAAGGTGATCGCCGTATAGAAGTAGGTGAAAATAAAGACGAGGAAGAAATAAACGACGCCATACGCAAGATCGTTTGCAAGGAATCCGGTCGCGAACGCGCTGATCTTAAGGCCCCATGCCACCGAAAAGATAGTGACGACCTGCGCCAGGAACTGCGGGAACAGCAGCACGGAGATCGCGAAGATCAGCGGGATCATGCCGGCCTGGTTCACCTTCAGGGGAAGATAGCTCTGGGCGCCGCCGTACAGCTTGTTGCCCCGCACGCGGCGGGCATAGGCGACCGGGATCTTCCGTTCACCCTCATTCAGGTACACGATACCGGCAATAAGGAGCACGGCCACGATCGCGAAGCCGACATAGGTCGTAAGGAGCGACGGAGTATAGGTCGCGAACAACGTGCCGAAGGTGGAGGGAAGCCGCGAAAGAATACCCGCGAGAATGATGAGGGAAATGCCGTTCCCCACTTTCTGTTCCGTGATCAGTTCGCCGAGCCACAGCGCGATCATAGAACCGGCGGCGATCACGACCACGTTGCGGACCATGCTGAACGGATCGGGCTGGCCGATCACGCCCTGCGAAATGAGGAGCATGAGGAATCCATATCCCTGCACCAAAGCCAGCGGCACCGTGATGATGCGGGCCCACTGATTGAAGCGCGCCTGGCCCCGTGCGCCCTCCTCGTAATACATCTCCTTGAGGCGCGGGAACACGATGGTCAAAAGCTGCATGATGATCGTCGCCGTGATATACGGACCGACGCCCAGCATGACGAGCGAAAGATTGGAAAGTCCGCCGCCCGAAAAGAAGCTCAAAAAGCCGAAGAGCTGGCTTGAATTGAAATAATTGGCGAGCTTCGCAGCGTCAACGCCCGGGATCGGGACCGCTGCCAGTACGCGATAGGCCACCAAAATACCCGCAACGATCAGTATCTTCTTGCGAAGGTCCGGAACCTTGAAAAGCTGCAGGAAACGGTTCATAGGAATTTATTTGCCCGCCTTCTCTATCTTCTCTTTAGCGCTCTTTGAGACAGCGATTCCCTCGCCGACGGAGACCGGGAATGCAGCCTCGCCATTACCGAGGATCTTCACTTCGCCGCGGAAGTTCTTGCCGACCAGGGATGCCGTCTTCAGAAGGTCGATCGTGATCACGAGCGGACCCTTGCCGGAGAAGGTCTTGAGCTTCTCCGAGAGGTCGCCGAGATTGAAAACGATCGCCGGCTCCTTTTTAGGCTTATTGCGGAACCCGCGCTTCTTCGGAAGCTTCAAGATAAGATCGCGCTCCGCGGGACGAATACGATGTCCCGAACGCGACTTCTGACCCTTTTGTCCCTTGCCCGACGTCGTACCGCGCTTGCCGCCGCGGCCGATGCGCTGCCGGTTCTTTTCCCTGATTGAAGAAAGCGTATGGAGTTTCATGGTTACACCTTTAATTTTTTCAGCGCCTCAATGGTCGCAAGAGCATTCGTCAGTTTGTTCGGCGTCCGGC
Source organism: Candidatus Parcubacteria bacterium (assembly GCA_027424065.1). Taxonomy (GTDB): domain Bacteria; phylum Patescibacteriota; class Minisyncoccia; order UBA6257; family 2-01-FULL-56-20; genus CAJAQL01. The sequence continues at coordinate 11,657 of DAIBYH010000007.1, forward strand.
CGAGGCATTTTGCGGTCGCATCCTTGATGCCCGCAAATGCCAGCACGACGCGGACCGCGCCGCCAGCGCGGAGACCATGGCCTTTCGTCGCCGGCTTCACCAGCACCTTCGCGGCACTGTACTTCGCAAGGACCTCATGAGCGATCGTATGGCCGTCCTGAAGGCCGATCGTGATCATGTTCTTCTTGGCGTCGAGATTGGCTTTGCCGACCGCCTGCTGAACATCGATGCCCTTTGCGATGCCGACGCCGATCCTCCCCTTCTCATCGCCAACGACAACCGTTGCGCGGAAACGGAACCGTTTGCCGCCCGCAACCACGCGCGTTACGCGGCGCATATCGAGCACCCGTTCTTTGAATTCATCCGGTTTCCGCACCGGCCGTTCGTTTCTTCGCAGCATGGAATTAAGGGTTAAGAATGATTACGTTTGATTTTATATCTTCAGTCCCGCCTTTTTCGCGCCTTCAGCAATGCCCTTTACGCGTCCGTGGAACCGGTAGGAGCGCCTGTCAAAAACAGCGCTCGCGATCCCCTGCGCGGCAGCCTTCTTGCCGATCTCTTCGCCGACCATTTCCGCAGCAGCGGTCTTCGTCATCTTCGCCTTCTTTGCACCGAGATCCGATGCGGATGCAAGCGTATGACCCTTTACATCGTCGATCAGCGCCACATAAATAAAACGGTTGGTGCGATGGACGGCAAGACGGGGACGTTCCGCGGTACCGAAAATCCGGGCGCCCGAACGGCGCGCGCGGCGCTCCCTGACCTGATTCAATTTCTTTCGTGCGTTCATAGCTTTAGTTATCCGGCAGCAGTGCCTGCTTTCTTACCGACCTTCCTGCGAATGACCTCTCCTTCATAACGGATGCCCTTGCCCTTATAAGGCTCCGGCTTTTTCAATGCGCGGACCTTCGCCGCGATCTGTCCAACCTCCTCCTTATCGATACCCGAGAAAATGATGGTCGTATTCTTATCCACGACCGTCGTAACGCCGTCGGGAACCGACACCTTGACCGGCTGAGCATATCCCAGATACATGACAAGGTCCTTTCCCTCAAGCGCGGCGCGATAGCCGACTCCCTCGATCAGCAGTTTCTTCGAAAATCCGTTCGTGACGCCCTCAATGGCGTTCTTCACGAGCGCCCAGGTCGTTCCAAGCATGGCGCGATGCACCAGATCCTCTTTCGGTTCGATCCATGCACCGCCATCCTTTACGGAAATGCCGATGCCCGGGACCAATGCGATCTGAAGCTCTCCCTTCGGACCCTTCACCACGATCGAGCCATCCTGCTCGGAGACCGTAACGCCGGCGGGAATGGAAACTGATTTTTTGATAAGACGCGACATGATAGTGAAAATTACCAGATCTCAAAAAGATATTCCCCGCCGACCTTTTTCTTCTTTGCGTCCGCGACGGAAAGGATGCCCTCCGGGGTGGACAACACGCCGAGACCATACCCCTGCCGCACGCGATGCAAACTCCGGTAGTCGCTGTAAAAACGGCGGGAAGGCTTGCTCAGGACCCTGAAGTCGATGCCCTCGCCCTTCTTCTTGGCGAGCCGGATCGTGATCATATTCTTCCTGCCGACCGTTTCGCGCTCGACGCTCTTCAGGTAGCCGTTGTCGCGGAGAACCTCAAGGACGGCAAAGTCCATGCGGGAAAACGGCACGGTCATCTTTTCCTTGCCTGCGCGCAATGCGTTCTTGATCTCGGGAAGAATTCGATAATACATGTTCGTAGGGTTCGCGTGGCGTTACCAACTTGATTTTTTCACGCCGGGGATCTGCTGACGGGTCGCCATCTCACGGAAGCAGATACGGCACAATCCGAAATCGCGCATATAACCGTGCTTCCTGCCGCAGCGGAAACAGCGCCGGACGGTCCGGGTGGAGAACTTTGGGCGCTTTTTGCTCCGCGCAATGACTGATGCTTTCGGCATATGAATGGTCTATTTTCTTCCTTTTCCTTTTCCTTTCGGACGCTGCGTTTCCTCTTTTTTCATGGGAACGCCGAGCTTCGTAAACTCGTCCCAGGAACGCTGCAGCTCCCGCTTCTTCGGAACAATGCTCACGCCGAGCGAGAACGCGACCGGCGACTGTTCCTGCTCGATCTCCGGAAACACGAACTGATCGCGGATACCGACCGTGAGCACGCCATGGCTGTCGATCGCGGTGCGATTGATGCCGCGGAAGTCACGGACGCGAGGCAGTACTATTGTAATCAAGCGCTCAAAAAAATCAACCATTTTCTCGCGGCGGAGCGTGATGCGCAGGCCGACGATCTGGTTTTCGCGGATCTTAAAGCCGGCAATGGACTTCTTGGCGCGGCGGATCTGGGGCTTCTGGCCGGTCATTGCCGCAATGTCGCGCATCACCTGAACGAGCGCTTTCTCCTCGAAATTCGGGAGCTGGCTCATGCGGCCGATGCCCGCGTCAATCACGATCTTCTCAAGGAAGCTCCGTATCTCTTTCCGCCGTGCGTTTTCCTGTTGCTTGGTCATGTTGGTAAGCGATTAGTAATTAGCGATCAGATATTAGGGATTATTTTTCTAATCTCTAATCGCTAATTTGCTGATATCTTTAAATCTTTGCCTTGCATTTCTTGCAGTACCGGACTTTCCGGGATCCTTCGACGCGATAACCGACCCGGGTCGGTTCCTTGCAGGAACCGCACATCACCATTGCCTTCGCAGCCGCAAGCGGACGAGGCACCATGACGACCTGCCCTTTTTCGCCCTGCCGTTTCGGACGCGAGTTCTTTTTCACGAGATTCAGTCCGTCGATCACGATCCGGTCCGTGGACGGCATGGCATGCAGCACCGTCCCGGTCTTGCCGCGGTCCTTTCCGGAAATGATCTTTACCGTATCGCCCTTAATGATCTTCATGGTGGTGTTCTTAGACGATCTCTTCTGCCATCGTCATTAATTTTTCATAGCCCATCTCCTTGATCTCGCGCGGCAACGGACCGAACACGCGCGTTGCCACCGGCTCCTTTTTCGCATCAACCAAGACCACGGCATTCTCATCGAACCGGACATAGGAACCGTCCTTGCGACGGACCGCATTCTTCGTACGTACCACGAGAACCTTGACCACGTCCTTCTTCTTGACGGACTTCCGCGGTTCCGCCGACTGCACCGAAGCAACGATGATGTCGCCCACGCCGGCATAGCGGCGCCGCGTCGCGCCGAGGATGCGGAAACACCGCACGACCTTCGCGCCGCTGTTGTCCGCAACTTTTAAGATGGAACGTTCCTGGATCATGGCTGATGTTCTATAATACTATGCTTTTTCCACTATCACCCACCGCTTCTCTTTGGAAAGCGGCTTCGTTTCCTGGATCACGACCTTATCGCCCGTATGATACGCATTCTGCTCGTCGTGCGCCTTGAAGCGCGTCGTAAGCTTTTGGTATTTCAAATAGCGCGGATGCTTCTTGAGGCGGGTCACGGCGACCACGCGCGTCTTCGACATCTTGTCGGAAACGACGGTACCCGTGATCTTCCTGATCTTCTTTTGTTCTGCGTTTGGCGTCATGGTTATTGTGCAAGAGTTCTTTCCTGAAGGAAGGTCTTGGCGCGTGCGATCGCATGCTTCGTCTCATGCAGCGCCTTCACATTCTTCACTTTTCCGGCCGCGAGGTCAAATCGGAGCTTCCGGAGCTTTTCGCGATCGTCCTTGATAAGGCGCGCGAGTTCAGCGTCGGATTTTGCCTTTAATGCCTGAATATCTTTTTTCTTCATGCTGGTTTTGATATTCCTTTATGCTTATTTCACGATGATCTTGCTTTTGACCGGAAGCTTGTAGGACGCGAGCCGAAGAGCCTCCTTTGCCTTCTCAACGGGAACACCATCGATCTCGAAAAGAATCCTGCCCGGCTTGACCGGGAACACATAATGATCAACGCTTCCCTTTCCGCCGCCCATCGTGGTCTCCGGAGGACGGATCGTCACCGGCTTATCCGGGAAGACGCGGATCCAGAGCCTGCCGGCGCGCTTCAGCGAGTTCGTGATGGTCTTGCGGGCGGCCTCGATCTGACGGGAGGTCAGCCATGCCTGCTCCATGGACTTCAGTCCATACTGGCCGTAGTGCAGTTCAAGCCCGCGCGTCTCAACCTGGCGGCCGAGCGAGCGTCCCTTGTGCCACTTGCGATGTTTTACCTTCTTCGGAATAAGCATGGTTATTTGTTCTTGAACCGGGGCTCTTCCCGCGATTCATCCTTCTTTTGGAAAATTTCTCCCTTATAGATCCAGACTTTGATGCCGATCGTTCCGTAGGTCGTCTTTGCGGTGGCCGTACCGTAATCAATATCGGCGCGCAGCGTCTGCAGCGGCAACGATCCGCGCGAGAGGCGCTCGCGGCGCGCGATCTCGTTCCCGTCGAGGCGGCCGGACATCATGACCTTGGCCCCCTTCACGTCGCGGTTCTGCATGATCTGCTCAAGATACTTCTTCATGGTCCGACGGAACGGCATACGGCGCTCCAGGTCCCATGCGATCTCCTGGGCAACATACGACGACGCAACCTCGGAACGCTTCAGCTCCTCAACGTTCACGCTGAGCGGGATCGGCATCTTCTTGCCGCGTACCTTGCGGATAGAGTCCGCAATGGCAATGTTGAGCTCCTCCATTCCCTTGCCGCCGCGGCCAATGATGAAGCCCGGCCGCGCCGCCTTGATGAAAATGCGGAGGTTGCCCTGCGTGCGTTCGATCTCAATGGCAGCAATGCCGGCCGTGCCGATCTTCTTCATGATCGTGCGGCGGATCGCTTCATCCTCTTCGAGGAATTTCGCGTAGCCGTCCTTAATGAACCAGCGCACCGGCCAGTCCTTCGTGACACCAAGACGGAATGAAAGAGGATGTATTTTTTGTCCCATGGATTTTAGTGCATCTTATTTTGCCGCGCGCGACTTGCCGCTGAACGTCTTCCGGAAGAACCCTCCCCGCTTCTGGGATTCGGATTTCTCCATCGCCGCTTCCTCGTCATGCGCCTCGTGCGCCACGCGCTTCTTCTTCTCACCGGCCTTCGGCTC